>JAGTRA010000052.1:1493-6886 GCA_018396935.1 Candidatus Bathyarchaeota archaeon | reverse complement strand
GCAAACTGCAATGTAGCTGAATGTTTGCGAAGCAGTACCAATATATACATACGGCGCTTTTGGCCAATAATAAGGCCAAGTAATCTTTGCATAGCCTATGAAGATCCATTGCTCCATAGGGGCGTAGGGGTCGTTACTTACGAAACCAATCAAATAATTCCCAGCCATGTTTTCTTTACCTACAGTGGTAGGTCCTAGTTTGCTGACAAAATAAACATCTCCACCAGCATTAGCACTACTCATCTGCCCTATTATAAATGCTTCATCATCCAAGTTCGGAGTGTATAGCCTTGCGAAATTATAATCAATCCAACCTACTATTGCATTTGGGTTATAGACTGCCCCTGTACCATATGTATAGGAATATATAACTGACAATAGGCAGGCACTCCCTGCTAGGGGTTGATGGATGCAAAACGGCCCCATTAGTAGATTTGATTCGTTCTTGATTTAGTCGCAACTGGTTTGCCCATTGAATTCTAATCTGATCTAACTCAGCAGAACTTGCATTTGGATGGAGTAAAATCAATATTTTCTCAAGAAAATCAGGCAAAGGTGTATTAGTTGTTGGTTCTGCGTGAGTACTACTGAAGTTAGTAGCCAATAAAAGGAAAACTATGAAAACAATAATAAACAATGACTTTCTTTTCATTTATAGAACCTCATTTCTTCAATTCTAAATTTTTAAAAAATATATAAAAATTGCTGTCATCAAGTTTTAGCGGCGATAACCTTGATAGTGATAGTTGTCAGTTATACCAAGGAAAGAGGCAAATAACCTTAAGCACCCCCTTTCTATTTGCCACATTTTTCTTTCACCCAAATAAATCACATGCAGATCCAACAAGTATCTCAAATAAAACGGAAACTCGTAATTTCAAGCGCATTACAAAATAATAAGAATGAGTTTCAAGAGGATTCACTTAATTTTTTAATTGCATACGGCCCGATCTACTATTTGTGCTGATTAAATTCTCTAATACGCATGTTGGGATTGTATACATATCTCTGAAGAATTCTATCAATCGCCTTGGGCTAAATATACTTAACCATGTTTCCGGCAGATGCTTGCCGATTTTAGGTATGATCCCCGTGGCATTTGTTCCGAGTTTGCAAATTATACAGTTTTCGAATGGTCCAAGGGGGTCTATCCCTATTATATCGTTTTGGCAATTCGCTCTTTTTAGGACTCTCTCCACCTCATTTTTTGTCGATCCTATAACTATTAGCCTATCTAGTAGTGACTTAACCCATTCTCTGTATAGTCTCAACTGTGTCTCGGATAACATTGCCTCGATATGATTCCCCTCTAAAGCTGTTACTTTGATTGTTATTGGCAGGTTTTCGCAAAACCCGTAAAGCTCAATTATCTTCTTTAGGGCTAGTTTTCTGCCATCTGCTAGTTGAGCTTGTAGCCTTTGTAATGGCAGTATCGCAAATATCGTTTTGGGATTATGAATCCCAATGTCAACAGTTATCTCATCATTGCTTTTATCTAGATTTGTTATGTAGCCCTTGACCGGAATTGACTTTTTGACATTTCTTATGTCAATTGGACAAAGGCCTACATTTCTTTCCAAGTAATTCAAAAAAATTCTTTCATCTTCTCCTGAAAAAGTTATTTTCACCCAATTATCCTCTGTTTCTACATTTTCTATTTCCACTTTTAAACCCTTAATGATGTTTCTCAATTGTGCTTCAATGATCTTCAACTGAGTGCTGTTGTAGATTCTCGTCAGCAATGTTACTTTGGGCATTGGCAATCTCCAATGAGGGATGATATTTCTTCGTGAAGTTTTTTAATACGATTAATAACCGATGGTGGGAGACCGTTTTGTTGAAACTTCTCAATGGTTCTCTCTATTGAAACTCTTTGCGTCCCCTCTATGAGCTTATCTGCATAAGAAATTATTTTCTCCTCAATAGTTTGTGGTGTGTAAATGTCGGCTGGCCAACCAAGTTTTTCAGCCTCTTCAGCTGAGATTCCGCCTCCGACGTGCCGCTTTATTATCGCTATTATTGGTTTCGGCAATTTTAATTCCTCCGCGATTTTGGCACCTATTATAGCGTGATCTACGCCGTGAGTTTTTGAACGCCCGATATCATGAAGAAGACCGCCTATTTCCACAAGTTCAATGTTCACCATAAAACCTTTTTGAAGGCACTTTTTAGCAATTTCCACAGCAAGCTTTGCTACAGCTTCGCAGTGCTTTATAACGTTATCTTGACAACCAGCTTCGCGCAGGAGTTTAAGGGCTTCCTTTCTTGTTGGAAGCTTTTCACTCACCCAACTCCTTCCTTAACTGCTCAATTTTCTTAGTTAAGCCTCGAATTATTTTTTCGTTGTTATAGTGCATGAGTGGTTTGCCGCATGTTGGGCATCTAAAAATTAGTTCAACCGCTTCTTCGAATGGTATTCGTCTACAGCCTGGTGTCTGACAGTAATAGAAATCATGATTTTTTTCGTATTCTAAGCGAATGTTTAACTTTTCAAGAACTCTTCGCTTTTGGCTTAATATAAAACCTTCAATTTGATCCGGTTGCAATCTCCAATGGAAAATGAACCATCCAGTTTGCGGGTCTCTTGTTCGCCTTAAACTCACAAGGGAATGATCATAAAGCTTGTAGAGTATTTTACGCACGTTGTTAAGTCTTATTCCCGTTTTATTGGCTATTTCCTCATCAGTTATCTCTTCAGAATCTTTTAAAATATCCACTACCTTAACGGCCTCATCTCCACCTAAAATCTCTGCAATTTTCATCAAAGTGGTGATGTTAAGTGTTGACAACATTCTAGATCCTACTACACAATAATATGTGCCATTTTGGTTTAAATTTCTTCTCCTTGTTTTACATGTTGTTCCATGATTTTAAGAACTTTTTTGCCTCTTTTCTGGGGTATAATCATTAACTTTGCATTTTCAAACGTCCTAGTGAGTTCTTTTCCCTCAAAGAGCCTATCTAGGAATACCGCTAAACTTGCGCATTCGGAATGTGGCTGATTACCAATAGCTACGTTGAAGTCCGAAACCTCCTCTGAAAAGAACTCTTTTGGGACCTTTTGGCTCCCAACAATCACCATAATATCTTTGCCTGTTGCTTTAATCCGTTTAAGTACATCACTTGTTTCTATGTTTTCTCCGTACGCCGTTAGGTGAACTACAATTCCACCCTTATCCCTCCACTCTTTTATTGCTTGTTTCCAAGGCTTACCCATCTCAAAATAAAATGGTCCACCCCAATTTTGAACAACCTTTTCAATAGTGACTTTAATTTTCGGATCCTCTATATCAGCAAGTATGAAACCTGATGCGCCTAGGGCCCTAGCAGTTAAAGCCACGTGAGTTGTAAGTCTAGCATCCCTCTTAGGTCTATGGCCCCAACGTAGAACAACAACTTTAGGTTTATTCCTGATGTCTGTAACCGTCAACTTTACCTCCTAATTCTTCAACTTGTTTCTTTACCTTCTCCGCGAAACAGGGGGTCGCTTCAAAAATTATTTTAACTGCTTTTCCATCGTCTAAGTATCTCATTTCTTGCACATCAGCTTTGCTGTAAAGCCATGAGATAATAGGCATAGTTTCGTTACTTACAGGGATTGTGAACTCAACTTTCACGAAGTTTTTAAGCTCAGATGTTATCTCTTTTTTGAGGAGATCTATGTTTATTCCGTAAAGAGCTGAGACCGGTATAGGCTTGGGCGCCTTATCTTTAAGTTTATCCATTCTCTCATGAAGTTCTATTTCAGAGAGTTTATCTATTTTGTTGAGGGCTGTTATTATTGGGATTCCTGAAGCTCCAATTCGATCTATAGTATCTAAACAGACATAGAGTTTTCTCTCAACTTTTTCAACAGGTTCGCTGACATCAACAACAAGTAGTATTATATCCGAGTATATGGTTTCTTCGAGAGTTGAGTGAAACGCCTCTATTAATGCTATTGGCAATCTATCGATAAAGCCTACGGTATCGGTTAAAAGCACCTTCTTTCCCATCAACCTTACTAGCCTTGTTGTTGTTGATAGAGTTGTAAAAAGAGCATCGTCGGCGGGAACGAGTTCATCCGTTAAAGTGGTGAATAAGGTGCTCTTACCCGCATTTGTGTATCCTGCTAAGGAAACTGTTGGAAATCCAAGCTCCATTCTTCTCTCCCTATGTAAGATGCGTTTTCTCCGAATTTTCTGAAGCTTTTCAGTAATTGTCTGTATTTGTCTCTTCACCGTTTCATAGTACACATCTACCTCGTATGCACCCAAACCCATGAATCCCGGTTGCTCACCTTTTTTAGCTAATCTAACTTTCTCTTTAGCCCGAGTTAGCTCATATTTTAACCTCGCAAGTTGAACCTGAAGCTTCGCTTCAGTCGTTGTAGCTCTTTTGGCGAAAATCTCAAGTATTAACTGGAAACGATCTATTGCCTCTACACCAGTGACTTTCGCTATGTTATAAGCTTGAACCGGCTTTAAAGGGTTGTCAAAAATTATTTTTTGAGCTCCGGTTTTCTTGACAAGTTCAGCTATTTCCCGAATTTTTCCCGGGCCAACTTGATATCTTGGATCAGGAGCTCTAGCTTGCTCTACTGCGCCAACAACCACGTAACCTGCCGACTCGGCCAAGCTTTTTAATTCGTCTAATGTTGATGGCTCTCTAGGATTACGACGCTGTACTATTATAGCTTTCGTCAACTTTTCCTCCGTTATTCTTCCCCAATTGAAGGAGATCTCCGAATGTTAATCCTTGGCTTTTAGGTTTTGGCAGTAATGATGTTGTCATGTCGCACTTTGATGGTATAAGAAGTTTTATTCTTAGCGCATGCTCAATCTTAGCAGCCAATCTGTTGTCGGGCTTCAATTTACCTGACTCTATTTTCTTAAGCAAAGAAGCTTTTTCGTTTATCTTCTTCCCTAGGTCTTCCTGAGTTAAACCAAGTCTCTCTCTAGCCTGTCTTATCCGCTGCGCAAAATCCTCTACAAGCTCCAAGTTTTCCTCCAATATATCCTCAGCTTTAACTTTCTGCATCTTCATTTGTGTGGTTTTCGTAGTTGCTGATGTGGTTTTTTGTATAGGTATGGGCATGGACTGCTTGATTTCCTCTAAAACTATTTTTCCATGTCTTGAACAGTCGTTGCAGACTGTTAGTTTGGCTCCCTCTATTATGGCTTTTACTGGTTTGCCCTGAATCTTCCGGCCACAAACCTCACAGCGCATTTTCAAGCGCTCCTCTCAGGTTCTACTATCTTGGTGACGGTTATGTTTATAGTTGTCGAATAAAAATAGTTGACTTGAAAGAGCATGGATCCGCTCACTAGAATTAAGCGTATAGCGGATTACCAATTTGGACGTGGAGGAGGTGATGTTTTATTGCCAGATGATGTTGAAATTGAATATTCAAA
>JAGTRA010000052.1:0-1483 GCA_018396935.1 Candidatus Bathyarchaeota archaeon | reverse complement strand
TATTCAAAAGGTACTGGCAGAATTCGCTACGTATATTTGAAAGGTAAACGCTTAGCAACCTTACGTCCCACGGACGGTCTTTTCTCCTTAAGTATTTATGGAGCGGAGAGGATTACTAAAAGTGGTTTTCCGGCGAAATGTCTGGTTACAGTAGATGCTGATGCAGCGAAGTTTGTAGCTGCTGGCGGCGATGTATTCGCTGGCTACGTGATAAGAGCTGATGATGAAATCCGTCCTAAAGATGAAGTGATAGTCATCAATGAAGAAGGTGAGGTTGTAGCAGTAGGTCGCGCCGTTCTCTCAGGAAGTGAAATGGCCGTATTCAGGGTTGGCGTTGCCGTTAAGGTTAGACGAGGGCGTATAGAGGAAAGTTAAGTATAAGTGCATAATTTCTCCATAGATTAGGCGGGGGCCGCTGGATGATGCGCAGGAGGATAAGCCCAAGGGAAGCAAAACGTATGATGCAACGTATGGGTCTAAACATGGACGCTATACCCGGCGTAGAGCAAGTTGTTATAAAAACCAGTAGTCATGAAATAATAATCGAGGCGCCTGAGGTTGCTGTTATTGAGCTTCAAGGTCAAAAAATGTTCCAAGTTGCTGGTGGAAAGGTAACTGAACGGGTTATCGAGCGTAAGTTAACAATACCTGAGGAAGATGTCAAGTTAGTTGCTGATCAAACTGGAAGAAGTATTGAGGAAGCTAGAAAAGCTTTAGAGCAATGTGACGGTGATTTAGCCAGAGCTATTCTTTTACTCCAATCAAATCCTTAAACTTATCCATAGGGGCATGATGGTTGTTTGATCTATCAATAGTTGGTCACTTCAGCATAGATTCAATAGTGCTTCCAAACTTAAGTAGACCTTACACTATCCTGGGAGGATCAGTAGCTTATGTTTCTATAACAGCTAATCGTCTTGGAGCAAGTGTTGCCGTTGTCTCAAAAGTTGGGAATGACTTCCCAAAGGCTTACCTTTGGTGGCTAGATCAAGAAGGTATTGACTTGCGGACGGTAAAGATACTAGGTAATTCCAATACTACGCGATTTGAGTTAATATATAGTAAGGACTTCTCAAGTCGCAAGCTTCGTTTATTAAGTAGAGCCGAGCCAATAATGATTGATGATATTCCAAATCATCTTTTGGCAAGGGTTTTTCATCTGGCCCCTATAGCTAATGAAATTCCTTATGAGGTTGCTGAAAAACTTAGGAAGAGAGCTGATTTTCTATCTCTCGATGCCCAAGGCATAGTTAGAAGTTTTCAGGAGAATGGTGAAGTTTCTCTCTATACACCTGAAGGCAGGGATATTCTCCATCTAGTTGACATCTTCAAATCCTCAGATGCTGAAGTTAGAGCTATTACAGGCGAGCAAGACCTTAAGTCCGCAGTGAAGGCAATACATGATTTCGGAGTTGAAACTGTAATAGTAACGATGGGCGTTGAAGGAGCTTGGCTTTCAATAGATGGAACTATGTATAAAGTC
>JAGTRA010000051.1:5208-7076 GCA_018396935.1 Candidatus Bathyarchaeota archaeon | reverse complement strand
GTCAACTTTACCCTTAACGAACATTACGTATCTTTCAGGAAATCGAGCATCCTCAAGGATTGGAATCATGTTAAGCCTATATGGGCAGACGTTATTTACAAGCTCCCTTACAGCTCTAGGCGCAAACTCAACACAGTACACATATCCCTTCTCTCCTACGATATCGGATACGTGGCTCGCAGTTGTTCCAGAGGCAGCTCCAAGGTACAGCACCTGATCCCCAGGATTTATTGGCACCACTTTTATATCCTTGAGAATGGCTGCGGCTAACTTGCTTCTAAAGGCGTCCCATAGGCGGTATTCTACCCCCTCATATTTGATAAGTTTCTCTCCATAAACACTCCTGCCTGGAGCTAGATTTCTAGTTGCAAGCCTATAGCTTCCATCATCTAGGAAAACTTGATAAACTTGCGGAAACTTTGGATGAGGCTTAACGTGCATGTTTACGCTTCCTCCTCTCCTTTTTAGCATGTTTCTTTATGGGGGGCTTAGCAGGAGCCTTTACAGGCGGCTCAGCATACTTCTCCTTAATTTCTTCCACCCTCTTCTCTAATTCAGCTCTAAGTTCATCTCCTATAAATCGTCCTCCAAACAGGTCAGCTCTCGCAGCGATAGCAATTTTACCAGCCATGGCTCTAGCAATCTTCCCCCTCTGCCACTTTTTGGCATCATGTAGGTAAGGATGCTGAAATATTATTCCATGCTTTGGAGGCCTACTTCCAGTTTTTAGAGACCTAAATAGAGCCTTCTCAGCTCCTAAAACCTGTATTGTGCTAGCTGGCATTTTAGCTAGGTTTTCAAGGCTGCCTGCAAGGGCTATAAGACGAGCCCCCAGCAATGAGCCGGTTACGGCTTTAATATTTGGCGCCACCCCTTCCATAGCTTCATCTATATACTTCTCCAATTGATCACGTAATTCGTATAGAGCTAATATGTTCCGGGCAAGGGCCTGTATCTGCATTAAGTCTCCATCAGAAAGGTCAGCGCCCATTGAATCCTGAGCAGCTTCATAAACTTGTTTAGCCTTTGGTGAAGGCAGCCCCTCTTTAATGAGGCCCTCTAGCGTGTATTGGCTTCTAACACCTATATTTAACACAAGCCTTGCGTAAGTTTCATGCTTTTCCAATAGTCTGTCTAGCTCAGGGAAGTGTATACCGTACCACTCCCTAAGGCGGCTCATAAATAGGTTTGTCGTCTTATCTAAATCGTCCAGAGCCTGTATAGCCTGAGCTACTAATAGGTCTCGTTTCTCTACGGCTCTTTTAACTTTATGCTTTGTAAGCTCAATTGTGAAAGCGTGTACCCATCGGCGGAGATCTTCGTAATCTTTTACAAAACCCAGCTCTACTGCGTATCTATCCATACTGGAGCGAAATATTTCTCCAGCCATTGTGCTTTTTGAAAACTCAACATTAACTTTCACTGCTTCCTTAACGGCTTCAGCCAGTATAGGGTTTTCAAATATAAAGATCGTAAATCCCTTCTCTCTCAAGCTAGTAATCATCTCTAAGATTTCCTTGCTAAGTTTTCCAGACTCCATTTCAATTATGGCTTTAGCTGCAGCTTCAGGATCCTTTGAAAAGAGTACGTGAGCGACAATATTGTTATTTCCATCAAAGGCTAAGATGCCAAAGGGAGCTTGAATTATGGTTGCCTTCATCATTTTACTCCTCAAATCATTCACACTTATCTCATAGGATCTTAATATTGTTAAACTTTCCGAAACAATTCCATTAATTACCATGCATATCGTTGATGCGGCTAACTGAACCATGAGGCAAATTACAGAATTAAGCTTATCTCGTTAAAGCTATAAGCTTATATGGAAACTTTAGCGGTGGAGTCTCTCCCTTGAACGATGATCCTTT
>JAGTRA010000051.1:4809-5201 GCA_018396935.1 Candidatus Bathyarchaeota archaeon | reverse complement strand
AATTGCTTGCAGTGGCGCTGGGGCGGTAGTGACAAAGTCTATAGGAGCTAAACCTAGGAGGGGATATGCAAACCCTACAATCGTTCAAACAAAATGCGGCCTATTAAATGCTATGGGACTTCCAAATCCTGGTATAGAGGAATATGTCAAGGAAATTTACATGGCTAAAAACCTTTTAGAAGTTCCATTAATTGTAAGTGTTTATGGCTTTTCAGCCGAGGAATATGCTACTGTAGCGAGACAAGCTGCGGTCGCTGGAGCTGATGCTATAGAGCTTAACGTGTCATGCCCCCACGTTAGGGAAACAGGAGCTGAAATAGGTCAAAATCCGGAAATCTTAGCGGAAGTTGTTAGGAAGGTAAAGGAGGCTATTGACAGGCCTGTTATCGTTA
>JAGTRA010000051.1:0-4799 GCA_018396935.1 Candidatus Bathyarchaeota archaeon | reverse complement strand
ATGTGGCGGAGATTGCAGAGATCGCTGAAGTTGCTGTTAAAGCTGGAGCTGATGCCATAACAGCCATAAATACTGTTAGAGCTATGGCGATAGATGTAGAGACTACTAAACCCATATTAAATCATAGGATTGGCGGATTATCTGGACCAGCTATAAAGCCCATAGCAATAAGATGCGTGTATGAAATTTATGAAAGGGTGAAGGCGCCTATAATTGGCTGTGGAGGTATAATAAGCTGGCGGGATGCTGTAGAGTTTATGCTAGCGGGGGCTTCAGCTATACAAATTGGAACCGGTATAGCCCTTAAGGGATTAAGCATCTTCAGAGCGATAGTTGAGGGTGTAAATGCGTATTTAAAGCGGAAGGGCTTTAGGAGGGTGGATGAAATTGTCGGCATGGCTCACCGCAGCTAATAAGCTTAGAGTAGCAAGGATTTTAGGCAGTAAAGTTGAGACGCCTACTGTTAGGGTTATAGCTTTTAGGGATTTATTATGTAGGAGGGCGAAACCTGGACAGTTTATAATGTTATGGATTCCCGGAGTGGACGAGATACCATTAAGCATTCTTGACGTTAATGATGATGGAATTGTCATGGTTGCGGTTAAGAGGGTTGGTGAAGCTACACAAGCTCTTCATGAAAAAAGGTCTGGAGACGCTATTGGGATTCGAGGGCCGTTTGGCAATAGCTTTACCATTACGAGGGGTAAAGCCTTACTAGTTGGTGGCGGCACGGGAATAGCTCCCTTACTATTCTTAGCTAAGAAATTGAAAATGGAAGGGGTGAAGCCCCAGTTTATAGCTGGGGCGAAGACTAAGGATGAACTCTTATTAATTAATCAATTGAGGGATATATGCGGCGCTGAAAATGTATTGGCAGCGACGGAAGATGGGAGTTATGGCTTTAAGGGTTTAGCAACTCAGCTTATGGAAAAAACCTTAGTCAACAGTTCATTTGATATAATTTATGCCTGTGGACCAGAGCCAATGCTACGGGAGGCGCATAATATAGCGGGGAGGCGCAATCTACCCTTTGAAGCAAGTCTTGAGAGGATTATGCGCTGCGCCATTGGTATATGTGGAAGCTGTGTTATTGGAAAATATCGAGTTTGTAGAGATGGCCCGGTCTTCAATTATGAACAATTAAAGTCTGTTGAGGATTTTGGACGCTGGAAAAGGGACTTTGATGGCAAAAAAATACCGATACAATAGTCCCACTAACTATATTAAGTTAAATCATCTGTCTCCTAAAGATTTAAAAGCATAATAGCCAATTAGTTTGGCGATCATGAGCCGTCAAACACTTATCGACATCTTGGAAGAAGCCTCCTTATCCCGTTTCCATTATAAAATTCTACTAATTGGGTGTTTGGTGTATGCCTTCACAGCTATGAATGTAATGCTTATAGCCGCTGTGTTAACGCCAATAATAAGTGAGTTTAAGCTTGATCCATTAGGGTCTGGCTTACTATTAAGTGTAGGTTACCTTGGCATGTTTATCGGTGCAATAACATGTGGCGTCCTCGCCGATCGCTGGGGCAGGAAGAAAACATTAATATTTACAACAACAACCATGACTGCCTTCACGGCTGCTAATGCCTTAGCTCCAGATCCACTCACTATGGGGCTTCTCCGTTTCCTAGCTGGAATAGGTCTTGGAGGCGCTCTCCCCCAGCCAGGGGTATACGTTTCAGAGTATATACCAGCGAGGTATAGGGGACGCTTTCTAGGCTTAGTTGAGGCTTCATGGGTTTATGGTGCCCTTTTATCACTACTTTTCCCATATGTAATGTTTCCAATAGTTGGTTGGCGCCTAACATTCCTCGTGGCGCTGGTGCCAATAATCCTCGTCCCCATGGTAGCTCACTTTCTTCCCGAGTCTCTAAGGTATTTACAACTTAAGGGAAGGGTGAATGAGGTTTTAGAATCCCTTACGAGGGAGGGAATAATTCCCAAGGGCTTTACCGAAACATCATCAACTCCTCCTAGAGGACGTAAACTAGTAGAGACTTTGAAAGAGTTATGGTCTAAAAGCCTCTGGAAGAGAACGCTACTTTTATGGGTTTTCTGGGCCGTTCTAGTCTATACATACCATGGAATCTTCATATGGCTTCCAACAATCTATGCGAAGGAAATGGGCTTAACAGTTGTTAAATCCATTGAGTGGACTCTAATAGTTACTTTAGCTCAGGTTCCTGGATATTACAGTGCAGCACTGCTACTAGACAAAGTTGGTCGAAAAGGAATTTCCATAGTTTATCTCGCCATGGCTGGTTTGGGCAGCGTATTTCTGGGGTTATCTTCAAGCTCCAACGATATCCTCTTGTGGAGCATAGTGATTTCATTCTTCAATTTAGGTGCATGGTCAGCGCTATACACTTACACCCCTGAGTTATACCCAACTCATATTAGGGGTACAGGATCAGGAACTGCTGCAAGCATAGGCCGCGTGGCAGGTATAATAGCGCCAACAGCTACTCCGCTTCTCTATGCTTATGGAGGGCTAGCAGCTCCATTTACAGTATTTGCACTTGCCCACTTCTTAGGCGCTATGGTAGTAGCTGTTCTCGGCATTGAAACAAAGGGTAAAAAATTAGAGGAAATTTAAAAATTAACCCAATATAGCCTTTATATCTTCTTCTGGAGTTTTGATAGGCATTATGTTGAATTTCTCCACGAGGACTTTTAGTATGTTAGGTGTTACGAAGGCTGGGAGACTTGGTCCAAGGCGTATATTTCTTATTCCCAAATATAGAAGTGACAATAGTATTGCTACAGCCTTCTGCTCATACCAAGATAGTATCAGCGACAGAGGCAATTCATTTATATCTACATTGAAAGCTTGAGCTAGAGCTTGGGCGATTTTTATAGCTGAGTAAGCGTCATTACATTGTCCAATATCCAATAGCCTTGGTATACCCTCTATTTCGCCTAAGTCCTTGTCGAAGAATCTGAATTTACCACATGCGAGGGTTAACACTATTGTGTCTCCTGGTGTTTTCTCAACAAATTCGGGATAGTAGCTTCTCCCAGGCTTTGCCCCATCACACCCTCCCACGAGGAAGAAGTGGGTGATTTTTCCCTCTTTCACAAGCTTCACTATCTTATCAGCTATGGATAGAACGGTTTTTCTTGCAAAGCCTACTCTAACGGTTTGTGCACAAATGTCCCTTTGGAATCCTGGAAGCTCTAAGGCTTTTTTAATCACTGGCGTAAAGTCATTATTGAGTATGTGGGTTACACCTGGAGCGCCTACAGGACCTATAGTGAAGATATTATCCCTATAGCTTTCTAGGGGTACTTGGAGACAGTTGGTTGTCATGAGAATAGCGCCTGGAAATTCAGCGAATTCCCTACGTTGATTCTGCCAAGCTGTGCCATAATGCCCATATAAATGTGTGTATGCCTTAAGTTTTGGATATCCGTGAGCTGGAAGCATTTCGCCATGAGTGTAAACGTATATTCCCTTACCCTGCGTTTGCTTCAGGAGCTCTTCTAAGTCTTTAAGGTCATGGCCTGAAACTAGGATAGCTTTACCTTTTTTAGCTCCTAAAGGCACCTCTGTTGGCACAGGATGGCCGTAGGTTTCAGTATGAGCTTCATCTAAAAGCTCCATGGCGCGAAGGTTAATTTCTCCACACTTTAGTGCTAGGCTTAGGAAGTCATCCACTCCAAGCTTATTGTTTAGTGGAGCTGTGAGAGCATTCTCGATAAATCTAAATACTCTATCATCTTTTTTGCCTAAGCGATACGCATGATAAGTGTAGGCGGCTACACCCTTAACGCCAAACGTTAATAGACTTTGAAGAGCAAATAGATCTGCTTCAGGACCTGTTTCAGGTGGAACTTTTACGGCATATTGCCCAGCTTGCTCAAGCAAACCATTACGGGATCTAGCGATTTTAAGGCTTGCAGGCCCAGGAATATCAGTATTCCCTCCCGCTCTCCTAATTTTTTCCTTTAATTTTTCTCTATGGGATATTGATTGCTGAATATAATTAATGATTCTTTCAGGGTCAAAGTTTACATTAGTTAAAGTACTGAATAGAGCCTCGCATAGGAAGAAGTCAACATCTTCGCTATGGACGCCTACTTTTCTAGCCTCAATAGTTACTTGTGACAGGCCTCTAAGAGTATAAATTAAGAGGTCCTGAAGAGCAGCAACCTCAGCATCTTTACCGCATACCCCTGTTATAGTACAACCGCGGCCTTTAGCTGTTTGCTCACATTGATAACAGAACATTTGTACAGCATTCATATGCTTTTTCACCAGTCTCCATATAATCTTCATGAAAAATAATGGTTGCCCCTAAATGGTTAGGGGATTTCGCTACCAAAGTAATTCTCAACTAACCGTTTAAGCGCCCTACGGCAGATTTCAGAAAAAGTTGAAGATTTAACTCCCAATTTAGCCGCTAGCTCCCGAGCCTCTATCCTTCTAGGATAATCAAAGAAACCGGATTTAAATGCAAGCCATAACAAGCGCTCCTGTTTCTCGGTTAAAATGGTCTTTTTATGCTTAAATCTCCCTATTTTCTTGATATTAACCCTGTAGCCCATTTCCTCTAATTCGTTAATAATTTTTTGGTAAGTGTCAAAGTCTGGAACCATAAAACTGTAGAGGATATTTGATGAATCGATGCTTTTTCCTGATATTAGAAAAGCGCCATGCGCCAGAATAGTGTTACAGACTATGCAGCCTTCACTCTCAAACCACAAATGCCGTAAACCAGTTTTAGTTTCTCCTATAAAGTCTACGGGTAATTGATTAAGTTGGGATGGAGATATAAGAATTAGATGTT
>JAGTRA010000050.1:1046-7096 GCA_018396935.1 Candidatus Bathyarchaeota archaeon | reverse complement strand
TGGGCGCAAGAGAATTGGCTAGGCGAAACGCCATACTGAGAAGGCTCTCTTCAGCTGAAACACTAGGCTCCACGACAGTAATATGCTCAGATAAAACAGGTACCCTGACTAAAGGCGAAATGACTGTAAGGAAGATTTACTCAAACGGCAAGGTTATAGAGGTTACAGGAGTAGGCTACGAGGCTAAGGGTGAATTCCTTCTTGATGGCAAGCCGATAAACGTTAACGAGGACAATGACGTTGGTCTACTCCTCAGCGCAGCTGCTTTATGTACAAACGCGAGTTATGATGGTGAAAAAGTTATTGGAGATACCACTGAAGGGGCCCTTATAGTAGCAGCTGCTAAAGCCGGGTTGATTAAGGAGGAACTTGAAAAAATCTATCCAAGAATTCGCGAGGTACCGTTTACATCAGAGCGTAAACGCATGACAACAGTGCATAAGGCGCCAGACGGTAAAATATTCGCTTACATGAAAGGCGCTCCAGAAGTTGTTCTTGAACGCTGTAATAGTGTTCTTGTCAATGGCAAGGTCAAGAAATTAACTGAAAAGGAAAAACAGGAAATCCTAAAGGTTAATGAGGCGATGACTAGCGAAGCTCTACGCGTTCTCGGAGTAGCTTTCAAGGAGATTCCAGAAGTATCCAGTAAGCTTGAGGCTGAATACCTTGAGTCTGGATTAACCTTCATCGGATTAATTGGAATGATTGATCCACCTAGGGAAGAGGCGAAAATAGCGGTTAAACGCTGTGAAGAAGCTGGAATAAAAACCATTATGATAACTGGCGATCATAAGCTTACAGCTGTTGCCATAGCTAAGGAGCTGGGAATAATTAAGAAGGAAAGCGACTTAGTGCTCACAGGCGTTGAGCTTGACGCTATGAGCGATGAAGAGTTCGAGAAAATAGTTGAAAACGTAGTAGTTTATGCCAGAGTATCTCCTGAACATAAACTCAGGATAGTTAAGGCCCTAAAGAAAAAGGGTCATATCGTAGCCATGACCGGGGATGGCGTAAATGACGCTCCAGCCATTAAACAAGCTGACATAGGAATAGCCATGGGTATAACTGGCACCGACGTCACAAAAGAAGCTGCAGACATGATTCTAGCTGATGATAACTTCGCAACCATCGTAAATGCTGTTGAGGGTGGAAGAATAATTTATGATAACATTAGAAAGTTTACCTTCTTCCTACTTCGATGCAACTTTGACGAACTTGCTGTAATAGGCGTATTTGCGCTTTTAGGCCTAGAGCTTCCATTAACTGCCGCCATGATACTGTGGATAAACCTTGTTACAGATGGTGGTCCAGCAATTGCATTAAGCATGGACCCGCCGGTAGATGATGTTATGAAGCGCCCTCCAAGAGACCCTAAGGAGGGCATATTACATGGAAGGCTTGCGTCAATCTTAGCTACCATGGTAACTCAATTCTTGGGCACCGCAGTACTGTTCTACATAGCCTACTACGTATGGGGTGAACCATTAGCTGAAGCTCGAACCCTTGCATTTGTTCAAGCTACTCTTCAGGAGCTTGTAGTAGTTTGGAACTGTCGCTCAGAAACCAGAAACGCTTTCAGAGTAGGGTTTACATCCAACAAGTTCCTGCTAATATCCGTGCTCGTCTCTGCAGCGCTAACGGTTATAATACCGTACACTGGCCTATTTGATACAGCCCCGCTGACCCTAACCGACTGGGCTATTGTAATTCCAGTGTCACTATCAGGCTTCCTAATACTGCCTGAAGTATTCTATGGACGTAAAATCTGGAAGTGGCAGTAGTAATCAGCAGAATAGCCTCCAGCATACTTTTTATTTATTTTGTTCCATTCTTACGGGTAAACCCTATTTATTGTTCTTGGGAATGGAATAGCCTCACGGATATGTTTGAGCTTACATATCCACATAACAGTTCTTTCAATTCCAAGCCCAAACCCTGAATGAGGAACCGTGCCATACCTCCTAAGATCCAAATACCACTCGTAAGCCTCCTTAGGTAGACCAAACTCTTCTATCCTTTGCTCGAGAAGTTTAAGCTCGTGGATCCTTTGGCTGCCGCCTATTATTTCACCGTACCCCTCAGGTGCTAGGAGATCTGCGCATAATACAACCTCTGGGTTCTGGGGGTCTGGCTGCATGTAGAAGGCTTTAGCCTTAGCCGGGTATCTATGAACAAAAACGGGCTTCTCAAACTGGAGAGATATATACCTTTCATGAGGGGCTCCTAAGTCTTCTCCCCACTCTATTTGAAAGCCTGCCTTCTGAAGCATGTCAATGGCTTCAGTGTAGCTTATTCTGTCAAATGGTGGCTCAACTTTCTGCAGGGGCGTTATGTCCCTTCCTAGGGTTTCCAACTCTCTTCTTCGCTTTTCAAGAACCCTTTTAACGATATACGTCACCATGTCCTCTTGAAGTTTTAAGTTTTCCTCAAATTCGCAGAAAGCCATTTCAGGCTCAACCATCCAAAACTCTGTTAAATGCCTAGGAGTCTTGGATTTCTCAGCTCTAAAAGTGGGTCCAAAACAGTAAACTTTCCCAAAGGCCGCTATGGCTGCCTCCATATATAGCTGCCCACTCTGCGTTAAGTAGGCCTTATCGCCGAAATATGGGACCTCAAAAAGAGTTGTGGTTCCTTCAACGGCTGCTGGCGTGAATATAGGTGCATCTACAAGTACAAAACCTCTTCCATCAAGAAAGTCTCTACATGCTCTAATAACTTCTGCCCGCACTCGAAGGATTGCTGTCTGCCTAGGGCTCCTTATCCATAAGTGCCTATAGTCCATTAGGAAGTCTACGCCATGCTCCTTTTTAGCCAGGGGGTAATCTCTTTCAGCTTTATGCACTATCTCTAAACTTGTCACCTTAATTTCGTAGCCGCCAGGCGCCCTCTTGTCCTCCTTCACCGTTCCCCTAATTATGATTGATGATTCCTGCGCTAAGTCCTCAACCTCATCATAAATCTTATCTCCAACTTCATTTCTGCGTATAGTTGCCTGTATAATGCCCGTTCCATCTCTAACTATTAGAAACTGTACACCGCCGATAGTTCTTTTATTAAGTAGCCAACCCTTAATTTCAACATCCTTTCCAGCGAATTTTCCATCTAAAATTTCGCTTATATTCATTCTTCAATTCCCTCCAAAACCTTTACGTCATTTAGACAGGATGAACTAAGCGTGTTTTCTGATGTCTTAGGCGTTAAAGTATTCACCCTGCAATTTTGATCCGACATAACATAGCCATATTAAATTTTAAATTTTTTGTTTTTAGAATTCAAATCATCAAATTTTACTAAATAACTCTTAAATCGCTGATGAGATAAGCAGTCTGCTAGAGAAAGCATGAAGAATCAATTAATGAAACTTAAAACTTTAAAGATCTCCCTAATTGCTATATTCAGCGTATTCTTATTAGAGTTCACATTAGGCATTGTAGTGCGCAGCTTGGCTATATTAAGTGATGGTGCCCACGCCCTCTTTGATGTAATCGCGACATTAATTCTATTCCTAGCTGTGAAATCCTCCATGAAGCCTCCTGATGAAGAACACATGTATGGCCATGAAAAGATAGAAACCCTAGGAGGCCTCATCGGCGGCCTCCTCCTCATGGCTACAGCCCTCTTCCTAATGGTGGAATCAATTTTAAGAATTTTCACAGGAACCATTCAAATAGTTAAGGAGCTAGAGTTGGCAGGATTTACAATCATCCTTTACACCTTTGCTATTGATATCTTAAGGATTAAGGTTTTACATGGGGTTGAGGGAGATAGCACTACAATAAAGGCTGGCTTTTATCACGCCTTAGCTGATTTTGGATCAACCCTAATTGCTCTAGTAGGCTTTAGTTTAGCAGTTAGCGGCTTCCCAATGTTTGATGCCTTAGCATCCTTGATTCTATGCTCAGCACTCCTTTACCTAAGTGCTCGCCTTGTTTGGGTTAGTGGGA
Source organism: Candidatus Bathyarchaeota archaeon (assembly GCA_018396935.1). Classification (GTDB taxonomy): domain Archaea; phylum Thermoproteota; class Bathyarchaeia; order Bathyarchaeales; family Bathycorpusculaceae; genus DSZD01. The sequence continues at coordinate 3,152 of JAGTRA010000050.1, read as the reverse complement.
TGGAGCTTAGCGATGCTGCGCCAAAAGGATTGGTGGAGAAAATTAAGAATGAAATAGCATCTACAAAAGGTATTTCAAAAGTCACCCAATTAAAGGTTAGAAAAGCTGGCTCTAAAACATTTGTCGAGTCCACGGTGCTAGCTCCAGACTATTTAAGTTTTGAAGAGTCTCACGCCATCACCTCTGAGATTGAGGACAAATTAAAAAGGTGCATTGGTGATGCTGAAGTTATGGTGCATATCGAACCTTGCCGTGAAAAGTCACTAACCAAGCTTGTTGAGGAAATTGCTACTAAGGTTGAAGGGGTAAGAGAAGTTCATGAAGTAAATGTTGTACAAGCTAATGGTAAGGTGTGTGTTACGCTACATGCAAGCGTTGATCCAAAGACTACCGTGAAAGAAGCGCATAAGTTAGCTGAGGAGATAGAAAAGAAATTAACTGATGAAATGGAGAACATTGGGAATATCGCTGTTCACATTGAGCCATATGATGAGCGGGTGAAGAGGGGGCCGATAGTAAATGATGAGGAGATTCAGCAAGTTATTAAAAAGGCTGTAGAAAATCTAAAGCTGCCTGTAAATGTTAAGTGTATAGCCACTTACGTGGTTCATGGAAAACGCTATATAAACGTTGAATGCAACTTAGCTGGCTATGTTTCAATAAGAGAGGCTCATGAAATAGCTTCAAAGATTGAGGAGTATGTAAGACAGCGTTTTGAAGAAACTATAGTTAATGTACATCTTGAACCAGAATCAGAAGACGTTAAGAAAGGTTGATGTCGCCTATTAGTGTAATGTCCCCTAGCTTATTCATCCTAACTTTAGCTTCAGAGACTGTGTATATTACGTCATCTATGTATAGCGTTCTCTTTACCCACCTAGATGGATCCTGTCTCCCAGATTCCTCTTGGTGGCTTATTCTCCCCTTTAGATCTATTCTATGATCAAGTGTTATCCTGAATATATATGCTCCCTGCCATCTTAAGCCGTCAATGATTGAAACAGGCATAGCCATAATTTCCTTCTGCTTATCGAACAAGAAAGCTTTATGATCTGATAGAGCTAATGTGTCAACCCATTCTCCCTTAATTACGTAACTACTTACCTCAATTGGATTAGCGGTGTTGCTAACGTCAAATATGGATATCCTTAAGTTGTTATTTTCATCCCTACCAATGCCTATTACGTAATTTTCATCATATGGATGCAGGTACCTTGTAAATCCTGGAATCTTTAAGTATCCAAGAACTTTAGGAGCTCTTGGATCTTTAAGATCTATTACGAAAAATGGATCCTTCCACGCTACTGAAGTGGCTAAATAGCATCGGTCACTCATGAATCTCGCCGAGTCTATAGCTTCACCTATAGCGATATTCGTTAAATTACCTATGATATTCATTTTCTCGTCCAGAACATAGATATTGTTCCAAGTTTCCCCACCCTCCCATGTTGTAGTGGCTATCCTGAAGTATCCTTCATATTCATCCATGGAAAATTGATTTATCTCAGTCCCAAGCACCGTGCCTTTCGCCTCAAATTTTAACTGACCTCTATCTATCCTAACCTTAAGTATTGAAGTCTGATTTGGTTTATCATGAAAGGTTATGTAAAGGTTCTCCCTCGAGGCGTAGAGGCTGCCCGTTTCACCCATCATAACCGTTAGGACATTTGGCTCTTCTCTTTTATTAGCTATATTAATGGCTGTGATACTTGTAAATATGTAGGATCTATCTGAAGCATTTGGAAAGTAGTATATTTGCTCAGGTCTAACCTCCATAACCTCACGATCTTTGTATATCTTTGGAAGTATTACAGTGTCGTAGATCACATATGCCGGTTGACCAACCACCACATAAATGTACTCATCCACCATCCTTGAACCGAAATATCTTCCAGTAATTGTAAAGTTCCTCTCTAGGGTAGGCTTCGTTTTATCTGATATGTCATATACGTAGATTGTTGTGAAAACATTTTCAGCGTAATAGGATGTAAATCGTGGTATTAAACCATAATACGTGCTGCCTAAAACCGCGATTTTTCCTCCATTGCTACTAATAAATATTCCAATTGGATTAATGTTTTCCTTAAACGTTATCTTTGAGAGAAT
>JAGTRA010000050.1:0-991 GCA_018396935.1 Candidatus Bathyarchaeota archaeon | reverse complement strand
CCTTGGCGGGTAAGCCTTCAATATGAATACCGTGTTGTTGGCAATAGCATAAATGTGCTCTCCATCCGTCTTAACAATATCGTCTTCATCTACCCCTGCAACTTGTATATTCGTGGTGGAATACTCTAAATTTACCCTCAGCTGGTATGCTTCAAAATTGGACCATACAATTATAGGCGGGTTTGATGATTTCTCAATTATGAAATTTCGAATTTCCTCATATGTTTTAAAGGTCTTTAAAAATTTGGGTTCTTCCCTCCACTCTATTAAGCTGGTTGGTAGAGCTCCAAGGTTATAACATAGTGCGCTTATGGTAATGGCTAAGAGAATTGCAGCTAATGCGTATAATTGGGCTCGTCTTTTTATTTCTCTTTGCATTTCACATCACCAATTTCCTTAAGGATTTTCAGGTATTTTATACCACTCTTTAGTACAAGTCATCTGTTCGTTAGAACGGCTTCATTGACCATATTCGCATAGTTTCATACCAGAATATAGCCGTGGCTGCCAAGCCAAATACCATTATGAATAAGCTTTCACGTGTGAAGCTTTGCATGATAAGTATAAAGTATAATATCAAAAGGGTTGTTGAGAAAATTGCATAAAAGAGGTATCTTGGAAATAGCATTCTTCCAAGTTTAACGAAGTGGCGTAAAATTCCTATTTTAACCTCTTCGACAAGTACGTAATGGCCTCCAACATCCTGTTTTGCTACAAGACCCAATTCTCGGAGCTGCTCAAGATGATGTTGAGCCACACTTGGGCTACTAAAGCGTAGAGCTTTTTGAACTTCACGTACACTCATTGGTCTTCCATTCTTTAGCAATAACCAATAAACCTTCCAAGCGTTTCCTCGAAGGGAATACTCAAGCTTTTCCTCATCTATGTCCAATTTAGAATCCACACACTTTTAGTTTAATAAGTATCTCACTTAGTATTTAATTCCATACCTTGGAACGTCTTCCTCGGTCTCGTTTTATCAACCTAAGCT
>JAGTRA010000049.1 GCA_018396935.1 Candidatus Bathyarchaeota archaeon | reverse complement strand
TCAATAAATGACAACTTCATCATCATTTAATGATCAACTAGCGCTCTTTATAAGCTTAAAACTATGATGCCCGCTTAATAAGAGCCGAATAATTTTATCGCTCCGGAGGGTTTCCCCACATTCTGTATACCCATTTCTTAATGATGTAAAGTATTGTGGCCTGTCTAATTTTGGTTTTAGATGTTTTTAGCAGAAAAGCTAAAGTTTTTAACCGTATTTCCCGGTTTCAGTGTTGAAAGGTCTATGGATAAAGTTAGAGAACTCATGGAAAAAATACTCGCTGAAAAACCTGAAATCTCCGCGGAGGCTATAATGGCGCGTCTTGAGCAGGAAAGGAGGAAAACCGGCGGGTACATTTCTGATGATATTCTCCTTCAAGCGATAGCTGCTGAGTTGGGAGTTAAAATATCGAAGCAAAACATTAGGATTCCGAGGATGAAAATAAAGGATTTAATTCCTGGCTTAAGCAATGTAACCATCACTGGACGCGTTATCGCCACCTACCCATCAAAAGCGCAATCAAAATGGGGAAGTAAAAAACTAAGCTTTTTCATCGCTGATAGAACAGGAATCATTAAGGTTATTCTACGGAATAATAGAGTAAACCTCAACATAAAAACTGGGCAAATTGTGAGAGTCCGCTGCGGCTATGTTAGGGAGGACCGTTGGGGGAAACTTGAACTTCATGTGGGTGAAAGGGGAAGCATAGAAGTAGACCCTGAGGACATTGAAGCTAAAGAATATCCTACAGTAGTTGAATTTTCTACAAGCATAGGGGAAATAACAAAAGCACATAGGGATAAAAGAATTCACCTACGTGGCAGAATTCGAGATATTTACCAACCTTCCACTTTTGAGAAGCGAAGTGGCGGTAAAGGTAAGGTATTAAGGTTCATTTTAGAGGATGAGACGGGTAGAATACAGACTGTTGTATGGAATGAAAAAGTAGATGAGTTAGAAGCTCTCCTAGCTAGCGGCGCTACAATTCAGCTTGTAAATGCAAAAGTTAAAAGCGCATTAAATGGCAGTTTTGAAATACATGTAGACTCAAAAACATATGTAGAGGTCTTAGAACCCCAGAAGCAGATTACGAAAATAGCTCAGCTGGCTGAGGGCATGGAAGGCATCACTATAGAGGGAAAGGTTACGGTAGCTCCAACACTTAGAGAGGTAAAAACCTCTAAAGGAGAAATTGTGAAACTCACAACTTTTGAAATAGAGGATGAAACAGGAAGGGTGACGGTTTCAGCATGGAGGGAAAACGCTGAGAAAGCAGCCCTCCTAAAAGCAGGCGATACAGTAGTCATAAAAAACGCCTATGTCAAGAAGGGACTAAAGAATAACCTCGAAATTTCAACAAAAAACTCCTCGACAATATGCATTAGACAATAATAAACAGCATACTCCACCATTAACTGCTCTTCCTCAAAATTTTGAAGGCATCCTTCAGAATTTGCTCATGATCAAAGGCCAATTTTTCGGGAATATTACCTATTGGGAAAACTTTGGCTTCCTTAGCGTCTGTAGCAGGTTTTAGAGCACCCCCTACAACATCAGCCAAGTAGGCTATGCTAACTACATGACCCCTTGGATCTCGGGATGGATCTGAATAAACACCTATCAAGGCTTTGAGCCTCACCTCTAAACCTGTCTCTTCAAGCATTTCCCTGAGAGCAGCATCCTCAACCCGCTCGCCATACTCAACAAATCCGCCTGGTAGGGCGTAGAAACCCTCATAAGGAGGGTTAGCCCGGCGGATAAGGACAACTCCATCGTCTATGATGGCAACGACGTCAACCGCTAATAGGGGGGTTTTGGGCATATTTGATCACCAATTAGAAGATGTTAATGGAGAGGATTAAACCTTATACATGATAACGTAGCGAATAAACGGGCAACATACTTCCAATTTACAAAAAATTCACGAAATTTTTAAATAATTTCATCCAGGATGATAAACAGGCGAACGAAAAATGAAGAAGCTAAACATTATAGCTATTACCTCCGTAATCACTTTAACTTTAGTATTCTTGCTGATGGCAACCCCGAATGTAAAGGCAGAAGAAAACCTGAAACCAGTAACGTTAGAGGTTGGAGTTTGGCTTGTAAACGTGGAGAAGGTGGACTTATCTGCAAGTAGCTACCGTTTAGATTTCTACTTATGGTTTAAGTTCAACCCTCAAGAGGTAAGCTTATCCGAAGTTAGAGAGTTTGAGTTTGTTAACGGCTTGCCGACTAAATATGAGGTAAGAGTTGACGAAGAAAATGGATATTTAGAATATCGAGTTAAAGGGGACTTTATAAAGACTTTTGATTTCTCAAAATACCCCTATGAAACGCACACGTTAACCATGGAGTTAGAGCATAAAAGCCTAAATGCTTCTAAGCTTATCCTTAAAGCTGATCCAACATCAAGTGTTGATGAAGGAGTTAATATTGCAGGTTGGGAGATAGGCGAATTTAAGACATATGTAGTTGAACACTCCTATGGCGATAACGTTTACTCTAGGTTTATTTTCAGCATTCAGATTAAAAGGCCAACACTATCTTCCTTCGTAAAGAGCGTGCTTCCGGTCACCGTCATAACAACAATTTCGCTTCTAACGTTTTTAATTTCGCCTCAAAACTTCGGTCAAAGAATAGGGCTTGGTGTGACAACCTTAATGTCCGCCACCACATTCCACTTAGCACTACTTAGCGGCATACCACCAGTAGGATATTTAACATTAGCCGATAAAATGATGATTTCAATATATGTGATTTTCCTTTACAATCTTTCAGTATCAGTTTATATAATGAAGCTTGTGGACATGAAGAAGATAGATGAAGCGCAGAAGTTTAACGGAAAAGCTGCAAAGTTCCTACCAGCCCTCATAGCAGCTCTAGTGATGATCCAGCTATTGCTCTTCTAAGGCGGAAACTTCATTCATAACGTAAAGCTTCTACAGGGTTTAATTTTGCAGCTTTTCTAGCAGGGTACAATCCGAAGATTATACATATGGCTATAGCGAATATGAAGGCTATTAGCATCCATAGTGAGGAGAATGATGGAGCCATCTCTATTCGATGAACCTCTGGCCGCTCTGCAATGCTCACACCGCTAGGCTGTATGAAGTTAGCTAGGACTGTAGCTAAACCGTAGGATAGCAAGTACCCAGTGAATTCTCCAATTAAGCCGCCGATAACGCCTATTAACAATGCCTCCGCTAGGAACATGCTTAAAACTGTACGGTTTTTAGCGCCTATAGCCTTTAATATCCCTATCTCGCGAGTTCTCTCCATGACGGCAACCGTCATAATATTCATTATACCAACACCGGCTACAAGAAGTGAAATAGATCCTATTGCGACGAGGAACATTTGAACCAAATTTAGTATACCATCAACCTGCCTGATTAAAGCTGTCGGAACGAAAACGGTAACGGAGTAGGGTGAAAAATGTTTTTCAATTTCCATAGCAACACTTTCCGCTTTCTGAGGATTAGAAACTTTTACAAGAATTATTTGATAGGGCTTTTCCTTATTGCGAGCCAGTTTAATAGCATCTTCAATGGGTATAAAGGCCCAATAGTCAAAGTTTGTTATTCCCGAGGTGCCCCCCTTTGCAAGAACACCTGAAACTGTAAAGTTCCACCGCATAAATCCATGCGATAGTATGAGCGAAACATTACCGCCAACATCTGCAACCATTGTTTCATTAACGATGCTGGCCTTGTATCCAAGAATCATTTTTCCAGTTTCATTCTCCACTGGAAACTCACCCTTCCATAGGGTGAACCTTTGAGGAAGCAACTCCCTCATCTCATTAAAGTTTACACCGCCTATCGTGAAGGCGCCAAGCTTCGCCCCAGTTTCATTACATAATTCTAAATCCTCTGTTAAGGGCACCGTTATCAAGGGCGTTACTAGGGTTACGTTCTCTATCCCCTTAATATAATCGACGTCAGATTGGCTGAAACCTTCCCTTAATCCAGCGACAAAACTCCCAGGAAAGACGATTAAGACGTCTAGCTCAAAGCCATGCTCTAATCTTTGCTTAATTTCGCCTCTAAAGCCTTCACCCAGCGATGCCACAGCTATTATTGTTGTAATCCCTATCACAACGCTTAACGTTGTAAGGACCGTCCTCAGCTTTCTATGCTTTAAATTCAACCAAGCCATACCAAGCAACTTGCTAGGTTTCAATGCTCCGCTCACCTCGGAACGCTTTTGATTCCCTCAACGAGACCATCTCTAAGATAAATTATTCTATCAGCAACCTCCGCCACTTTTTGATCATGAGTCACCACAATAAACGTTTGATTCATTTCCTCATTCAACTTCCTCATTAGGTTAACGATATCCCAGCCTGATTTAGTGTCTAAGTTTCCTGTGGGCTCATCAGCTAAAACCAGCTTAGGGTCATTAACCAAGGCTCTAGCAATAGCTACACGCTGCTGCTCGCCTCCACTTAATTCTGAGGGCCTATGATTTAAGCGACCCCCAAGCCCAACGAGCTCAAGAAGCTTTTTAGCCTTTTCACGGGCCTCCCTTTCAGGAACTCTTGCTAACATAAGGGGCAACTCAACATTCTCCAAAGCAGTTAACCTAGGAAGCAGGTTAAAGAATTGAAAGATGAAGCCTATCCTTTTGAGGCGAAGCTCAGCCAACTCATCATCACTCAACCTTAGAACATTCTTACCATCAAGTATGATTTCTCCCTCATCAGGCCGATCCAAACATCCTATAAGGTGTAAAAGGGTGGATTTCCCACTGCCAGAAGGACCTAAAACAGCGAGGAATTCACCCTCCATAACGCTAAAACTAACTCCACGCAAGGCTTGAACAATAACCTTACCCATGCGGTAACTCTTTTTAATATTTCGTACGTCAAGAAGCACAGGCAAGCTAAACCCTGCCAAATTCGCCACATGCTAATGTTTCAGTAAGAGAAAAGCAGTTTTATAAAAGCGTTACCCAACAGGAACATAAAAAACTGATAATTTTGGAGAAGCAATACCCGATCATTAGGCGATACATGATACTCAATGCACCATCAATCTAATTATGGGATGCTCAACAGCCACATGACCACTAAAATCATAATCACTCTAACATCGCCACAATTTTATCCACCATCTCCCTGTCTATATAAAAGCCCCTCCTAGCTAATCTTTTAACTCCCAAAAGGAGACATAAATTAGTGAAGGGCATGGGGTTAACGGCCTCCCTAAAGTTCTTAAACCTTATAAAAGAAACCTTACGCCATCCCCTAATAAATCGAAAGTAATCCTCCTTAGAGCTAAAAACAGTCTCACAACCATGCTTTATCCACAATTCCTCAGGATCCCCAACCTTTCGCTCAATAAATTCCGCATAACCCCTTAACTCCCTAACGGGTTTTGGAACATAAAACAGAAGCATAAAAGCCCACTTGGGTGCAGCCCTTGGCCCACTAACGTAGGAATGTATCCTTCTCCCTTCATGAGCGAAATAACAAAAGCGAATCCACCACTTATCCCTAATCATCATAATAAATCCATAATCCCCACTCATGAAACATAACCACACCAATATTCATCAAAAACTCGATTTATCTGCATATTGCTAAAGGTGAAGAAATAACTGCTTGCAAAACTATTAAAGACGAAGGAGTAGACTTAGACGCGGTCTCTTTAGCGGAGGCGCCACCGTGGAGAATTTAACGTGTTGAGCGGTTGAAAAAGAATTTCTGGTTAAATCCGCTGCCGGCATAAAAAATTATGCTAGCAGTAATTATGACCAAGGTCAGATGCCAATTACGTAGGAATAACCACCGCCCTCGCGATGGACGAGGACGCACCATAAACAGAAGCTCCCGCTCGAAACCTATTTTCTCCTACAAACAACGCATTAATGAACAACATGGTTATTAAACCTAAATTAAACTTAAGTTGCAAAAAATTTATTAACGTAATTGGTAGGTTAACTAGCAGGGGAATTGTTATGGGTAAAACATCAGTTATCATACTATTGCTGGTTTTTGCAGTAGTTGCCGCTCCAATCATCTATCATTTCTACCTACAATATACGGAATCTAGAGAATCAGAATCCATGACGCATCCCAGCAACCAGGGAGAAGGAGAAAACCCGCAAGGTTCGCCCCTGCTCAGTGAATCAAGCGAAATCAGTACGCCCGGCTCGCTTGAAGTATCCAGCAGAATCGATCATGTTCCACATCTACATGTGCCCAGCTTTACCCCGCCTAATCCACCAGAGGAATATAGGGTAATAACAATTACGGATAATGCTGGCAGAAACGTAACGGTAACCGTTCCTGTTCAACGTATTGTCAGCCTAAATAGTGGTTTAACTGAGATGCTATGCGTCCTTGGAGCTCAGGGCAAAATTATAGGCAGAGATGCAACGTCAACTATGCCACCGTCCATACTAAGTGTGCCAGTTGTAGGCGAAAATTCCTACCAGCCAAACGTTGAAGCAATCCTAGAGTTAAAGCCTGATATAATATTTGCTGATTCCATGCTCGCATACAATACCGTAGCCATGCAGCAACTTGAAGGAGCAGGAATACCCATATTCATATCAGACCCGACGGATCCAAAGCCTACTCCAAGATCCAACACCACAGTTGTAGACTTCACTTGTAACTTATTGATGAAAATGGCCATGATTGTGGGCGGTGAAATGAGAGCGTCGGAATACATCCAACTCGCCCAGTATTACAACAATTTAGTTAAGCAACGTATAGCCAGCTTACCTAACGAGAAAAGGCCAAAAGTTATGTGGGAATGGTACGCGCCATATTGGACGTTTATTTCACCAGCTATATATCACGCTGGTGGAATAAACATTGCTGAAAACATGACAGTCTACGCTCCCGTTATGAGTCCTGAGTTCGTTGTTGAACAAAATCCCCAAGTGATTATTCGCATGATTAGCAGTCCAACACATGACTTAAACGATTTTGTAAAGATATGGCAAGAGATAATGAGTCGCCCCGAGCTTCAAAATGTTGATGCAATCAAAAATGGGAGGGTGTACATCTGTGACTGGAAACTGAGAGACGGCATCCTGGCAGTTGTAGGTTACCTCTATTTTGCAAAATGGATTCAGCCTACACTATTTGAGGACGTGGATCCCGCTAAAGTAATGGCTGAGATATATCAAAGATTTTTTGGAATAACTGTTGAGGGGACATTTGTATATCCTCCATAAATGTCAATAAATACATCTTTTTTAAAAAAAAAGGAAGTTTACGAATATAATGATGGTGATCTGTTATGAAACCTGCATTAGTAATTATTGACGTCCAGCATGGATGGTTGGAGATATGTGATGGATTGAAGCAGTCAATTGCTAAACGCATAGCGACGATAAATAGGGC
>JAGTRA010000005.1 GCA_018396935.1 Candidatus Bathyarchaeota archaeon | reverse complement strand
TCTGAAAGTATGAAGGTTAAGCATTTGGTGTGGTCAGCAATAGCGAAAGCATTTTCTATTGGAGTCAAAATTCTATCTAATTCCATCGTGTCCACGCCAATTATTTCTGCAACTTTACTCCTAGCTTCAAGTCTTCCAACATCCTTGTTTAAGCTCATGAGATGGGAGTATTTGGCCACCTTAGCTAGTAGCGCAGTATCAATGCGCTCTATGCCAGCCATTTTAAATATTTCGTCAAGAAGGTCGCCATAAATTGCTTGAAAAGCGCTTGGAGTACCCTGAGAGAGCCAAGTGAAGCGTTCAATTCCATAGCCAGTATCTACGGTTCTTATGGGTAATTTTATGAATTGATCCCCAACAACCTTATACTGCATGAAGACAAGGGTGGCAACTTCTAATCCTCGAACTATACACTCGAGACAGGGACCGGCATTTCCACCCCCAGACCAAACCTCCTCCTTATAAACCACTTCCTCAGGTTTTATGCCAAGCTCCCTTATGAATAGGTCATGATATCTCACGGTTTCATCTTTCCAGTACACTTCCTTATCTGGATAGTTAAAGGCGTGATGACCGCCCATCTCGAATATGGTTATATACTTTCCGAAGGTCGGACCAGTATTAGTTATATCTACAAGTCTTATGCATGGCTGAACTATTACAAGAGGATTCGCTGGGGGTGGAGCTATACCCTCTGTGACATATGGTTGAAAATCTATAATACTTGCATGTGTGAGATATATGTCGTCTCTCCATCTAGCTACAACTGGATATGGCTTTATCCTAGTGTGATTATGCTTTTCGAAAAATGATAAGAAAGTTTCACGCATCTCACGGATTTCATATTTTTTACCCGTTGGCGGATTACCTATAAAGGTATAGTTTGCGCAACCTTCAGGTCTTGCCTCGCCGCAGGTTTCTTGATCTGGATTTAAAGTCCAGTAATAAGTGTTACATTTAGGACAGAGTTTCCTAATATAACCAGCCTCTTTAAAGAAGGGAAGGGCATACTCCTCAGCCGGAAAACATGTCAAGCCTCAACACCTACATCACAGAGTGATTCTAGAAGTAAAAATCGCCCAACAATTTAAACTATTTTGCTTAAATACGATGAACTAACGGAGTGATTTTCATGGGTTATGCCACTTATCTATTAGTGTTACGGGTTCTCCGAACTTTTCTCTACCATATCTCTCCAAAGGCTTTGTTAAATGTCTTTGTGATCTTGGAGAAGTTACATATAGCCCGCAACTTATATCTCGCTTAAGTTCAATCTTTACTTTTTCCGCATTTAAGTATCGTGATCCGCATTTTTCACATTTAAAACCCTTATTCTTGCCCATAGACTTCAATCTTTTACCACAGTTCTGGCAGAGAGGATTCTGGTATATCACCTTGGGTGCAAGTTCAAGAATTCGAATTTTTTCCAAGTTTATGGTAATTGGATGGTTATCAGATGGAGGACGGACAGCTCCATAAACTTCTACACGGTCGCCGGGGATAAGCTTCCCTGCAACCTTATTTAGAATGCCTGTGGGGGCATAGGCTGCACAGTCAACACGAGCACTTCCATCATCTATTGAGAATATAACATGTCTCCTTGGTACAATCTTGGGATATGATACTACAATGCCCTCAGCAATTATTGAATGGTAAGGTTTTATTTGGCTAAGTTTTTCAACACGCATAAGATGCGCATCTGTTCCATGATTCGTGCGGAATATAACCCATCTCTCTATGGGCTCTAGAGCGTTAACAATTTCAAAAGCCTTCTTAACTATTTCAGGTGTTTCACCACGGATAGCAAATAAAACAGGGTCAGCTCCACGTGGGGTTATCAATACTCTGCCAGTTTCAAAATCTATATTGTTAAAGGTGTAGGGAGCGGTAATTTTGTTCATCTCCATAACTGATTCCACAACAACTTGTCTCTTTTTGCCATAATTTTCTGGTTTTCTATAGGCAATTATCTCAAATGTATAATCGCCCCGAAGAAGTTCACCAACAGCGGCTAATCCCCCGATTATTCCACGAGCCTTCTTGAAGCCAACTGCCTCTATTTTGAATTTCTTCAAAAGCCTTAATGCATCACGCAGGGTTACGATACCTGTTATCGCCTCTTTGGAGAAATTTACTACATCATGCGGTACATGCATGCCCTTGAAAAAAACAACTCCAGGATCCGTGCCTTCATAACGTAGGTCAGCGTTCTCCTCGATCTTTTCTAGAACAGTTTCCCTTATTCTCTCTTCTAAGTAATCTTCATATCTTATCCTTAAACACAGAGCGCCATTACCCCTGGTCTTCCATGGGACATTTGGGTTTAACCTTATCAAATTAGGATAATCGATGAATTGAGCACCAATCTTTGTTAGTTCCTCAACTAAAATAGCCGCGATATACGTTGTGCACCCTCTATTAGGCGAGTCTGTATCATCAAACCCTATATGCATTATTTCGATGGTCATTTGACCGCGGCCCAATTGATAGAAATAAACGATGATAAAAAGTGTTATCAGTAATGAGAAAGGGGAGTAATAGAAAAAGTGGAGTTGCCGCTACTTTTGCTGCTCCTCTATTATTATCATTGTTAATGTTGAGCGAACTTTGTCAAGTCTTCTTATACGCCAAGTCACTATTTCCTTTAGTTTATCCATCGTATCTGCATTCACCTTGGCGATTATGTCATAAACACCGTATACAGCGTATGCTTCCTCTACACCTTCAACTTTTCTAAGATCTTTTAGCACATCAGACTCTGAACCTATCTCCGTATTTATTAAAACAAAGGCTTTCGGCATTTAAATCATCCTCAATATTTAATGACTTTTACATCCTTAAAATATTTGTCGATTCCCAACTCCCTTATTATAGAAGAAAGGCAAACTGTTTTTATCTTTAGAGATCATAATTAGCGGTAAACATGCCCAATTCGATAAAGATCATAGTTTACCATGCAAGACAATGCGACCCTAAAAAGTGTACAGCCCTGAAGTTAAAGCGCCATGGATTAATCCGCTTAGTAACAAGTATGAAGCTTATACCTCGAAGGTCAATTGTTTTGAATCCCTTTGCAGAAATAGCATTTTCACCAGCTGATAGAGATAGGATAAAGAATTTTGGCTTAGCTGCTTTAGATTTCAGCTGGGAACATGTAGAAAAACCTTTAACTAAGCATGTAAGGGGCACTTCTCGATGCCTACCTTTCCTAGTGGCGGGAAACCCCGTAAATTTTGGCGTCCCAACAAAGCTTAGCACCGCTGAAGCAATAGCAGCAGCTCTATACATCGCAGGGTTCAAAGAAGAAGCTATAAAGCTGATGTCCATATTTAAGTGGGGACCTACATTTTTGGAGATAAATCGCGAAAGACTTGAAAGCTACTCAAAAGCTAAAGATAGTAAAGAGGTCGTGGAGATTCAGAAGCAATTCATAAAAGCAGACACCATATATTGATGTAAAATAGCTAGTGAAGGTGTCTTACTTGGATCAAATCGAATTTAGAGTGGGTGGGGCGCGAATTCGACTTATTCAGGGGGATATCACTGAAATGGAAACTGATGCCATAGTAAATGCTGCTAACCCATCATTAATGGGAGGGGGAGGCGTTGACGGAGCTATACATAGGAAGGGAGGCCCTAAGATCTTGGAGGAGTGTAAGCGCATAAGAGCTACTGAATATCCAGATGGTCTCCCGACGGGTAAAGCAGTTATAACAACCGGAGGGAACCTAAAGGCAAAGTACGTTATACACACTGTTGGACCAGTTTGGCGTGGGGGAAAAAGCGGGGAAGCAGAGCTTCTCGCAGAAGCCTACAGGAATTCATTGAAGCTAGCGGTTTCAAAGGGGATAAAAACAATAGCATTTCCATCTATAAGTACTGGAGCGTATGGCTATCCGATTGACGAAGCTAGCAGAATTGCATTATCAACTGTGAAAGATTTCTTAGAGAAAGAAAACGGTTTGGAGGAAGTGGTGTTTGTACTCTTCACAAAAGAAAGCTTCGAAAAATATAAAGAGGTAGCTATGAAAATCTTCCACTAGACATACCATTCAAGCATAACCTTTATGGCTTTATCGGAGTAACCAAATTTTTTAATATCCTATAAAACTCATCCAAATTCATAGAGATCATATCAAACATCAACGAGGAGACTTAAAAAGCATATTTCAGAATCAAGTATATATCAATAGACAAATATAGAGTAGGCGGGTTTCGCTAGGGGCTGGCGTGTTGGCCGTAACCCGCCTTCTGTTTTATGTGGCATTCGGCTAATCGGGCTACCCGCGCCTTGGGTAGAAGCCTCATCGGCGCCTATTTGCCCTTTCCACGTGCAGGACGGCCGTTTCACCGTTTCCACCCAGCATTTTCGACAACTTAGCATGTCTCATCAGCATCTGCAGGGTGGACGTTCCGTTTCTGCTCCGGAGCCAGGGCTCTCGCCCTACGCCCTTACGGGCGTTGCACTTCTACATGTGGGCGGAGTTTCCTCAGGCCTCATTTAGAATCGGCCCGAAAGCCACACGCCAACTCGCCAGCCCCAATTATATTGAGCTGAATAGAAGCCATTAAAAGTTTCGCCACCCTCTATACTGTCGGTGGTTTAAATGGTTAAGAGGGTTATAGTTATAACTGGAACCCCATGCGTAGGCAAGACGACAATCGCACGTCTATTAGCGCATAAGATTAACGCTTCTTATATTAACCTAACTGAATTAGCGGTTAAGGAAGGTATTATTTTGGGCGTAGACGAAAAAAGGGGGTCGATGATTGTGGATGAGGAGAAGATGAAGAAGCGGATAAAGGAGATTGTAGAGAGCGCTACCGAGGAAAATATTGTCGTTGACGGCCATTATGCACAACATGTAGTCCCGGATGAAATTACAATGCATGTTTTAGTCTTAAGAAGGGATCCTGAGGAGCTTCAGAAGCTTATGATTAAGGCAGGCTACTCTGGCAATAAGCTTTGGGAGAATCTAGCTGCAGAAATTCTTGATGTTTGTCTCGTGGAGGCACTACATGCCTATAGCAAAGATAAGATATGTGAGTTGAATGTTACCAGTAGAAGCCCAGAGGATGTTGTAAACGAAATTTTGGAAGTAATAAAGGGATCTAGGAAATGCTCTATTGGCATTGTAGATTGGCTGGGTAAACTGGAAATGGAAGGAAAACTTGAGGAATACCTCAAAATATGAGTATAGTTGTTTAAATTCACCGCAAGCTCTGCAGAATTTGCTGAGTGGTTATAAGCGTTATTTTTCTTCGATTAGCGTAAGCTTTGGCGTGATCACTAAACTTCTCTCCTATGATTATCGGGTTTGGAAGCCCAACTTCTTCAGCAGCTCTATCCAGGTTTATAATTACGTTTATGCCTATCGTCCTCTTCCAATCTTTTATCCATACACATTGGGAAACGCGTCCTTTTTGAACTATAAGGTCAAAGTTTCTAGAGATACCTTTAGAGCCCTCTAAGGCAACGTTTTCCTCAACTTTATATCCCTTTTTTCTGAAGTATTCTATAACCATGCGCCGCATGTCCAATTGTGTTTTAACTTCTTCATTCCCTTCGTTGACCATTTTTAAAATCCTCTTACATTAGCGTTATTTAATTGTAAATTATGAAAAGGTTTTCGGAGAGATTTAACGTGACCAAATACATCATAGTTACATGCGACGCATGTAACGGTTATTCAATCGCTAAAAGCTGTCAGAAAACAAAAACGTGCCCATATTGTGGTTCGAAGATAATATTACAAAACGCTAGAAAAGTTGCATCAGCAGATAGCGCCGAAAAAGCTACTGAGATTTTAAAGAAGCTAAAAGAAAAAGCCGCTACAAGAGATGTGAAGTCAACTCTCAAAGGCTATTTTAAAGTAAGCCATAAACAGTAAGCCTATTAGGAAGACGATAAACTGCACAATAGAATCCTTCGGATTTGATCTTTTATGGAGCTCAGGAAGAAGGTCTGTTGATGCAATGTATATGAATCCTCCAGCGGCTAGGGGTACGAGAAACGTTTCAACACTTCTAAGATCAGCTAAAAAATATGCTAGCAAAGCACCAGCAATAGCGGTTATAGCTGAAATGAAATTGAACATTAAAGCTTTTTTCCTACTTAACCCTCCATAAATTAAAACTCCAAAATCGCCTATTTCTTGTGGGATTTCATGGAGAACAACTGCTAGAGTTGTTGTGAATCCCAATTCAATTGATATTAAAAATGTTGCTGCTATAATCATGCCGTCTAGGAAGTTATGGATACCATCACCTATCAGGTTAAGGTATACAAAGGTGTGGGTTGGGCAACTTTTTACGTGACAGTGACGCCAATATAGGAATTTCTCCATGACGAAAAAGAAAACTAAGCCAAGCAGCACGTAAAATAGAGGCATTATTGGATCATTTTCCACAGAAAGCGCCTCTGGAATCAAATGCAGAAAGGCGCTTCCTAAAAGTGAGCCTGAAGCGAACGCAACAAGCAGCGTTGTTACCTTTTGTAGTCTCTTCTCATCAGTCCTGACGAAAATTATGCCTATAAAGGCTATTAAACTTACAATTATTACTGCTAGGATGGTCAACATTAGGATGTACATTGATTTGAGAATCGTGAACTATCTTTATTAGCCTATCGGATTTTGCTATTTAATTATTTGAAGTAAATGACAAGCTTGGCAGATTTCCCTAGTAGTTGGTTCACCACATGACGCACACTCGCGTAGTTTTATCTTAGGCTCAATTTTTTCTAGGGCTTGGCGAATTCGCTCAGCAGATCTAAGTACAGTAAATTTTATCCCTGGATGCTTTTCTTCCATCCTATTGAGAAATATGCGTACGTCATTCCGCATAGCTTCTGAAGAGTATGGACAGGGCATGCTTTGAAACTTTATCCCCTTGATATAGGCGTATAAAGCAGACTCCTTTTCCGGGATCTCGCAGAGAGGCTTTACACGCTTGACAAATTTCCAAGCTTCATTGGTTATGGGCTTCTCCCTTATTATCCGCATAACATCCCCGTGTAGTATGTTAAGCATTACTGTTTGAACTTCATCATCCAACGTGTGTGCTGTTGCAAGCTTAGTGGCACCTACCTTCCTCGCAATGACATTAAGGGCTTTTCGCCTCAAAACTCCACAATAAGCACAAGGGGTTAAGCCTTCTAAACCACTCTCTTTTAGGCGGGAAACTATTTCGTCAAGAGTGTAACCATAAAGCTCCTTAAAGGATATAACATGATGCTCCACATTTAACTTCTTACAACTTAATGACGCTAACCTGAGGGCTTCGTCCCTATATCCCCTAATTCCTTCATCTACTGATACGGCTACCATGGATGCTTTGGGATATTCTTTCTCAATCTTTGCTAAAATGTGAAGAAGGCTCAGGCTATCTTTTCCTCCAGAAACAGCTACAGCAATTCTATCGTTAAAATCCAGCATGCCATACTTTGCAATTGTTACTCTAACCTTATTCTCAATAGAGTGTATGAAGCATCGTTTACAGAGTCTTTCGCCAGAATACAGCCTGAGGAAGAAAGCTTCTCTACGTCTACATATGCTACATAAATTTTCTGTATTCCCCTGCAAAATTCACATCCCCAAACTTAGAATTTAGGATGGTTTATGTTTAGTGAGGTAGCGAGAAGCGAAGTAACGCGGCCATCCCTCCTAAAGCTAGGAGCTTTTCACCAGCCTCATGCCCCGTACTAATGATTATAGTTCTTCCGCCTCTATCCTCCACGTTCCTCATGATCTCCTCGATTAGCAGCCTATGTTCATCGCTTGATTCCCGTAGCATCGTGTCAGCTATAAGCAGAACTTCAATAGCACTTAGTTCAGCAGCCTTTTTAACATCATCAAGCCCATAAACAACATTACCCTCTCCCTTTCCAAGTCTCTTTAAAACTTCTTCCATAACCTCAGTTTCTTCCATTACTCTAAGTTGTTGAATAGTCTTTGTTAAGACGCCTGAGCGTAAAGCCTCATAAATTCCTGCGACGCCACTATTATTAACGCTTTTTATATCTATGATGGCTTTTGCTAATTCAGGCTTTTCATTTTTAAGATATTCAGCAAAGTCGTTTTTGAGAAAACCAACCCCTATAATTGCCACAGGACCATTACTTTCGCCCCAAACTTGATGTAGATTGTCAGCAGCCTTCTTGAAGAAAGCCTTTACAGCTTCATTTCGCTTATCAGCCTCGAATTTACTGGGCAACTTGACGTGTTCATCAACTTTTAAATCAAGCCCATAATGCGTAATCAAGGCTATGGCGTAACCCTCATCATCTATGGACATTATAATAGTAGGTCTTCCGGAACTTTTTTGCGCCATTTTTAACCGCTCAAGGTGATGCTTTGTCCATTGGTTTTTAACTATAGTTATTGGGGTGTTTAGGCTTATGTTTATGGTGTGGTGGGCTCCTGTAGGCACTATGTCGGGAGCTTGGCAGATAACCCCATGAACCCTTAACCGTCCAACTAGTCTATCCCAGAAAACTTTTTCAACTTTGATGCCAAGGAAGACAGGTATTCTTTCACCACGCTTTTTCCTTGAATATTGCTCGTCAGATTTTAATTCTCTAGTGGTGAAAGCATAAACTTCGTCATCCTTATAGATTATATTATAAAGGTGCCACAAATCGTCAGTGTGTTCTGGAATAAGCTTTACAAGCCCTTTTTTGAGGTTCATTTCAACTATCTTCAAATTTAAATCCTCTCTTTAGCACCCAAAAGTAAGTTTAAGCGATCAAATATCCATTACTAACCAATAAAGTTAAAAAAGATAAGCGAGTAGGAGGCTCACTGCATGTACGAGCTTTTATGAGGTCTAACAAGCTCCTCAAGGATATTTAACATCTCTGGAACTTTAGTAACAATATCCGTAAAAGTTAAAATGCCAACAAGCTGATCATTACCGCGGGTGACGAGAAGTTTCTTGACACCTTTCTTAGCCATCAATCGTGCAGCTTCATCTATACTTGCGTTTTCATCAATTGTTATAACCGGACTCGTCATAACTTGTCTAGCAGTTAACATTTCGGGAGCTAAACATGGCTCAACAATCCTTCGCAGGATATCCCTTTCCGTGATTATACCGACAGGCCTGTCGCCTTGAACAACAACTATAGATCCTATGTTGAATTTATTCATCGTAGCTACAACCTCCCTTACACTCGAATCTGGCCTAACAACCTTAACATTCTTGGTCATAACATCTCTCACAAGAACAACGCCCGCCATGTAAAGCGCCTCCAGAAACATTATGATATTAACCTGAAAAGTATTAAAAGCTACCCTTAAATTCTAGATCTTATGGGAGTTGCCCATGCGGATAAATTTTTGGCTTTTGGACATCAATTATGAAGTTAAAAATCATGAGCCGGAAATTTGGTTGTGGGGTATTGACGACTTAGGGAGGAGAATTTTGATTATTGATAAAGGGTTCAAATCATACTTTTACGCCGCATTGGAGAATAGGGTCGATCCAAAAGAGGTTATTAGGGAAATAAATAGAGGCGCTTTTGGGTTTATAAGCGAAATAGAAGTTGTTGAGCGTAAACTTATGGGAAAACCTATTAAGGCATTACAGATTTACTGTGATGATCCTGAACTAATCCCAAAATATGCT
Source organism: Candidatus Bathyarchaeota archaeon (assembly GCA_018396935.1). Classification (GTDB taxonomy): domain Archaea; phylum Thermoproteota; class Bathyarchaeia; order Bathyarchaeales; family Bathycorpusculaceae; genus DSZD01. Next base: position 10,863 of record JAGTRA010000005.1, on the reverse strand, counting down.
AAGGACATTGAAAGAATTCGAGGAGTAAAGGCATGTTTTGAAGATGACATACGATATTCCATGCGATACTTAATTGATATGGGCATAGTGCCATGTGGATGGCATGAGGTTGAAGTTGAAAAATATGAGGGGAATGAAAGATGGAAGATTCAGGTTGACGAAGTTTATCTAGCTAAATCTACGCCGGTATTCATTGAGAGGCAAGATATACCAAACTTGAGAATTCTTGGTTTCTCAATAATCTGCTATAGTAGGGAGGGGACACCAAAACCTGAAAGAAACCCTGTTGTGATAATTTCAACAGTAACCAATAAAGGAGAAGAAAAGCAGTTCATAGCGGATGACTCTAAGGATGATAAGCCAGTTCTTAAGGCTTTTATGGATTATGTGAAAAGTTTCGACCCCGATATCATTGTGGGTTATGGGGTGAATAAACAGGATTGGGAATACCTTAGGGAAAGATGTAGGAAACATGGATTCACATTATCTGTAGATAGGGCTATGTCGGAACCTCATACAAGCGTTTACGGGCATGTATCTATAACTGGAAGAGCAAACATAGACCTCTATGATTTTTCCGATGAGTTCCCGGAAGTTAAAATGAAAACCCTAGAGAACTTGGCTGATTACTTAGGCATAATGAAGATGCAGGAGCGCATCCTGATAGAGGATGTTGAATTTGCAGATCACTGGGATGATAAGGATAAGCGCGAAAATCTCAAAAGGTTCTCAATGGATAATGCCCGCTGTATAATGGGAGTAACTGAGGCTATTCTAGACTTTGCCATTCAATTGTCTAGCCTCGTAGGTTTACCCCTAGACCATATCGGGACAGCTGCTGTTGGTTTTAGGGTTGAATGGTTCCTTATCAAGCATGCTCATAAGAGAGGTGAACTTGTCCCAAAGCGGGTTGAAAAACAATACGTGCCCTATGCTGGTGCAATAGTTCTAAAGCCTAAACCTGGGCTGCATGAGAATATTGCAGTCCTTGACTTTACAGCCATGTATCCAAATCTTATGATAAGGTATAACATATCACCAGACACTTACTTGTCACCGGATGATCCGATGCCGCCAAGTGGAGCATATACGGCACCAGAGGTTGGACATAAATTCAGGAAGGATCCGCCTGGATTCTACAAAGAAGTTTTATCATATCTTATAAATGTTAGGGACAGAATACGCTCTGAAATGAAAAAGTATCCCCCTGATAGTTTAGAATACCGCCTCTTAAATGCCCGACAAAAAGCAATCAAGGTGATAACTAACGCCTCCTACGGCTATGCAGGCTGGATAGGGGCGAGATGGTATATTAAACCCGTAGCGGAAGCTGTCACGGCGTGGGGCAGACAAACCATTCTTGAAACAATAAAAATAGCTAAAGAAGAAGGTGTGGAAGTTATTTACGGAGATACGGACAGTATCTTCATAAGGTATGATCCTGAGAAAGCTAGAAGACTTGAACTAAAAATTTATGAGAGGATAGGCTTAGAGATAAAACCCGACAAGATATATAAGCGAATTTTTTTCACTGAGGCGAAAAAACGATACGCAGGATTGCTTCCTGATGGAAAACTAGACATAGTTGGGTTGGAGGTCATAAGGGGCGATTGGGCACCTATAGCAAAAAGAGTTCAAGAAAATGTTCTCGAAGTAATTTTAAAGGAAAATTCTCCACAAAAAGCTGCAGAGCATGTAAGGCGAATCATAGAGGATCTTAAAAATAAGCGAATTCCCTATAGAGATTTGGTGATTTGGAAGACTTTAACGAAGCCTATTGAAGAAGATGCCGTAAAAGCAGCCCATGTGGAGGCAGCTAAGATGTTAATGGAAAAAGGGTGGAAACTTGCTTTAGGAGATAAGGTTGGCTACGTGGTAGTTGTAGGGCCGGGAAAACTATACGAGAAGGCGAAACCGTACATATTTGCATCATACGATGAGATAGATGTAGAATACTATATTAGAAATCAGGTTATTCCAGCAGCTATTAGGGTGCTGGAATTTTTCGGCATAACAGAAGAACAGTTGCTTGGAAGAACGTCACTAAAGGAGGCGCCAACACCTAAGAGACTAACTGACTTCTTTTGAAATTTCCGAGACTTCGTTAAATGTGTACAATTGTACATTTAGTGATGGTTTAACAGCCTCTGAAATCCTTGAACCAATTATTGTTTTTATACCTTTTTCACTAGCTATGTCGACTATTCTCTGAGTGATTATTCCATCGAAGACCACCATCTCAATGCCACCGTCCACGCTTTGAAGTCTCTCAGCAAGTTGACTTACTGGAAGCCTCTCAACCGGCTCAAATTCAGCGTTAAGAAGCACTGCCTCCAAAGTTCCATTAAGCTCCCTTACTAAAGTAATCACTTTTTCTGGAAGCTCTACTCGCGGTTTCCCCCTCTTAGGTCGAATAATATCCTCAATTGGAACTCTTGATTCCAGCGCATCAAATATCTCCTTACAATTTAGATCCTCAACTTCTCTGCCTCTGGGTGCTCTGGCGACATATTTTATGTCAGCTACTTGTAGGAGCTCTTTTAATATTAAGTCGCCGCCTCTATCTCCATCTAGGAAAGCTGTTGCCTCCTTTTGCTTGCATAGCCTTTTTATAGTCTCAGGAACCCTTGCACCCTCAAGGGCTATGACGTTTTTTATGCCACAACGCATTAAGTTTATGACGTCGGCCCTACCCTCAACTATTATTATCTCTTTAGCACTGTCAACTTCAGGTCCCGCTGACAATTCTTCAGGCCCATACTTCTCAACTTTAGCCACCTTGAGGGTTTCTGCCAATTCCTTGAATATTTCGTCCACTGAAGGCATAGTTTCTATTGTCCATTGATGTAGAATCTCTTTTGCTCTATCAATTATGGCCTTTCTCTTAGACTCACGTACATCCTCTATTTTCTCCAATGTGACAATTGCTGAGTAAGGGCCAACACGGTTAATGCTCTCAATACTAGCTGCAAGAAGCGCTGTAGATATTCTATCTAGGCTTGTTGGAATTATTATAGTGCCAATAGTACGATCCTGCTTGGGATGAAGTTCTATTTCTATTCGGCCAATTCTACCTGATTTCTGGAGCTCACGCAGATCGAGCTCCGGACCAAATAAGCCTTCAGTCTGCCCGAAAACAGCGCCTATAACATCTGGTTTTTCAACTAAGCCATCAACTTCAAATCTAGCTCTAATTACATATTTTACGGCAAGAGGCTGTGACGCTCCCGTAAGCATTCCTCCGTAATAGATTTAACCCGTTAAATTGATGCCACATAGAGAGAACGGTGCTCTCAAATTTAAATTGAACTTGTTGTATATTACCTTTGTGTAAATGCAATTTACTCGTTAATTGTAAGACCTGAGACAAGCAGTTTCTAAGTTAACTTAAAATATTGTTACGTGCTTAGTTTGCTTCCGGAGATATAAGCATGAACAAAACCTCACTATTTCCTGGTTTTTATAAGTTAAGCCCATCGGAGAGACTGCAATTTGTTAAGGAGTTCGCTGGGCTAACTGAGGAGGAAACTGCGTTAATTCAGAATACTGGATCCCTTCCACTTGACTTAGCAGATCGCATGATAGAGAACGTTATTGGAGCAATACCAATACCATTAGGCGTAGCGGTCAACTTCTTGATAAATAACCGAGACTATATAATTCCAATGGCGATAGAGGAGCCATCAGTTGTAGCTGCTGCAAGTTACGCTGCAAAAATGGCGAGACAAGGAGGGGGGTTTCATACGAGTAGTACACCACCAATAATGATTGGACAAGTTCAAACAGTGAAGGTAAGGGATCCATATGGAGCTAAAATGCGTATTTTAGAAGTTAAAGATGAAATTCTGAAAAAAGCTAACGAAAAAGATCCCGTGCTGGTCTCTCTTGGAGGCGGAGCAAAAGACCTAGATGTTAAAGTCATTAACACATCATTAGGGCCAATGGTTATCACCGAACTTTATGTAGATTGCCGTGATGCCATGGGCGCTAACGCTGTAAACACTATGTGTGAAGCAGTGTACTTACGTATTATTTCAAACCTAGCAGTAAAGCGGTTAGCAAGAGCTTGGTGCATCGTCCCAAAGGAGGCTGTAGGAGGAGAGGAAGTTGTTGATGGCATTGTAAGTGCTTCAGCCTTCGCTGCAGCAGACCCCTATAGAGCTGCAACACATAACAAGGGTATATTAAATGGGATAATTGCAGTGGCGCTTGCTACGTGCAATGATCACCGCGCTATCGAAGCCGGTGCTCATGCATACGCGGCTAGAAGTGGACAATACACCACACTCTCAACATGGGAGAAGAATGAAAACGGCGACTTAGTAGGATCAATAGAGCTCCCAATGGCGGTGGGTATAGTGGGGGGTGCAACACGTAGCCACCCCATAGCTAGAATATGCCTAAAGATTTTAGGAGTTAAAACAGCCAACGAGCTTGCTGAAGTCATGGCGGCGGTTGGCCTAGCCCAAAACTTAGCAGCCCTAAGAGCCTTAGCTCACGAGGGAATACAACGTGGGCACATGTCTCTTCATGCTAGAAATATAGCTATAGCAGCGGGCGCCACAGGTGATTTAATAGATCTAATAGCTGAGAAAATGGTTGAAGAAGGAAAAATTCGCATAGATGTAGCAAAAGAGCTAATTGAGAAATACAAGGCTACTGGAGAACTGTGAGGGGCTATTAAATGAAAATAATAGCTGGGCCAGCTTCAAGAGAGCTTAGTCACCGAATAGCTGAAATTTTAAAAGCTGATCTAATAGAGGCGGCGCATAAAATTTTTCCGGATGGAGAATCGTACATAAGGCTGGATGGAGATATAAGAGGCGAAAACATTGTTATCGTACAGACGATAAGTCCGCCACAAGATAGTAGGTTAATGCAGTTAGCATTTATGGCTGATGCAGCTAAAAGGGCTGGTGCAAACAGAATCATTGCCGTGGTACCATACCTAGCATATGCGCGACAAGACAGAGTATTTTTGCCTGGAGAGCCTGTCAGCATAGAGGTCATTGCGAAAATGTTATGGGCTGCTGGCATTGACTGCTTAGTAACTGTTAACATTCATCAAGCTAAAGTTCTAGAGCGGTTCCCAATGATGACCAGAAATCTTTCAGCAATACCTCTTCTTGCTGAATACTTAAAAAGGAGGGGGTTAGAGGGGGCCTTTGCCCTAGCGCCGGATAAGGGCGCGATACATATTGCAGAAGAAGCTGCGAGAATTCTTGGCGGCGGGTATGGATATCTTGAAAAACAGAGAGACCGTTACACCGGTCAAATCACCGTCACGGAAAAGGCCTTCAATGTTAAAGATAAAAGGGTGATTATCTTTGACGACATAATCAGCACAGGAGGAACAATGGTCGCTGCGGCTAAACTTCTAAGGAGCCACGGTGCCAGTTCTATATACGTTGCATGTGTACACCCGCTACTAGTGGGTGACGCTGAAAAACGCATTATGGAAGCTGGCGTGGAGGAAGTGATAGGCACAGATAGTGTCCCAAGCCACGTAAGTAAAGTTTCCATAGCCTCCATAATCTGTAACGAGTTGAAGGAGTTTCAACGTGGTTAGGCTCTTTTTCTTACTCTCAGGTGAGCATGAAACACTTCCTTACTCAGAAGTTAAAGCGATACTTGAAGCTGAAAATCAAAACTTCAGGGTTTTAGAAGTACTTGACCAAGTACTGAGGCTAGAGGCAAACATAGAGAGTATAAATGCAATAAAGTTTAGGGCAGCATATACGAAGTTATGCTGTCTTGAACTCGCGGTTTGCGATACGGATCTAAACCAGATAATTAAAACTATCCGTAACATTGACCTAAGCAACCTTCTTGACGAAGAAGAGACCTTTGCAGTGCGCGTAAAACACGTTAAAAATTATGCTGAAGAAATAAGTTCAACGTTTTTAGAGAGAATTCTTGGAGGAATAATTTTACAGGAAGTTGAAGGGACCAGAGTTAGCCTGGAAAAACCTGATAAGACATTTATCGGAATTTTAACGGGTAATAAACTTCTTTTTGGCCTAAAGATCGCGGAAATTTCGCCAAAATCGTTTACAGGGAGATTGCCAAAAAACAAGCCATTTGTTCATCCATCGACAATGACTCCAAAGCTTGCAAGGTGTATGGTGAATCTCTCGAGGGCTAAGGCTGGAAGCATTGTGCTTGACCCATTTTGTGGAACTGGAAGCATTCTTATCGAAGCAGCACTTATTGGATGCCGTATTCTAGGAACAGATATTCAGAGAATCATGGTAAAGGGAGCTTTAAGGAACTTTCTATACTTTGGGATAGACCCAGAGGGAGTGATAGTGGCTGATGCTAAAAATTTGCCAATAAAAAGTGTTGACTTTGTAGTTGCAGATCCACCTTACGGAAGAAGCGCAACAACAATGAAAAGGACAACAAGGCAGATAATTGAGGATACGCTAAAGGACTTGCACCCCATCATCAAGAGCGGAGGATACGTATGTATGGCAGCCCCAAAAGAGATCCATGCCAGCGATATAGGTAGGTCAACAGGGTATGAACACATTGAGTCACATTTCGTTTACGTACATAGAAGCCTAACGAGGGAAATAGTGGTTCTTAGGAGGAAGTGATCGGTGAACATGCAGGTGATTTTCCTTGGAACAAGTGGGAGTATTCCCACACCAAGTAGGAATTTGCCATCGATTCTACTTCGCCGAGAAGGCGAACAGATAATGTTTGACTGTGGAGAAGGAACGCAGAGGCAGATGATTATTGGCAAGATTGGGTTTCGAAAGATAACCAAAATACTCATTACACATATGCATGGAGATCATGTTCTCGGATTGCCTGGGCTTCTACAAACAATGGCTCTACTTGACCGATCAGAGAAGTTATGCATCTATGGACCATCTGGAATCAGAGGATTTATGGAGGATATGATAAGAAGCCTACAATTTAACATAACGTTTCCTATTGAAGTTTATGAGGTAAAAAATGAAGGAACAATATGCAGGGAGGAGAGTTACGAGATCAAAGCAATATGGGCAGATCATGTAGTGCCATGTTTAGCATATGCGTTCATAGAAAAAAGTAGGCCTGGAAAGTTTTATCCTGAGAAGGCTAAAGCTTTAGGGATCCCTAAAGGCCCATTATGGGGCAAACTACAACGCGGAGAAGCTGTACGTCTGTCGGATGGGAGGATTATAAATCCAGAAGAGGTTACCGGCCCTCCAAGACCTGGCAGGAAAATAGTGTACACAGGTGATACAAGACCCTTTAGTGGACTTATTGAACTTGCAATGAAAGCAGATCTACTAATTCACGATTCAACATTAGATGATGCGCTAGCTGAAAAAGCTGGAGAAGACGGACATTCAACCCCAAGCCAAGCAGCGGAAACGGCTAGAAAGGCGATGGTTAAGAAACTTGTTTTAACACATATAAGCGCGCGATACTCTGACCCCTCAATCCTCTTAGAGCAAGCTTGTAGAATCTTTAAAAACACAATTGTTGCAGAGGATTTTCTAAGTCTAAACGTTACATTTCCAGATGAATAAGCTTACTTAAATTGGTTAAACTTTCTCTAACATGGCTTATCGATTCAACAATTATAAAATTTGAGTAGTTAATCTCTTTAAGGAGCCGAATTGTCATTTCCCAATTAACACTTCCATAACCTATGCCTAGATGCTCATCTACCTTGCCAAAGTTATCATGAGCGTGAATATGCACGATTCTCCCTCGAAAAGTTCTGATAAAAAGGTCAACCTGTTTGCTTATGTTTGCATGCCCAATGTCTAACGCTAAGCCGACATCCACGTCCACTTCCTCGTAAAATCTCTTAAAATGCTCCACATTCTTCATAATAAATGGATACGGCTCTGGAAGGTTTTCAATAGCCAGTGTCACACCATAATCACCTATAGTTCTCCACAGTAAGCGTATAGTTTCACGATTTTTAATCCAAGATTTCTCTGGGTAAAATGAACTTATCCCCGTTTCTACACCTGGATGTAAAACCCAAACTCTGGATCCTAAGGCTGCAGCATACTTTAGGGATTTTAACAAGCGCTTTATCATGGCTCTTAACAAAATTGGAGAAGGGGATGCAATATTGATATCAGCGAAAGGAGCATGTACTGAAAAACTCACATCATAACACTTAGCAATCTCTAACAGTTTAGATACTCGCTGCTTATTTAGAGAGTGAGCCCCATCATCAACAACCTCTATAACCTCTACATTGTAATTTAAAACATCCTTTAAGGCGCTTATGAAGCTCTCGCTCAGTTTGTAGAGGGTTGATAAGCCAACTTTCGGGCTGGACAAGTCTGCTTCCACCACGCTAAAGCTTATCTCTCCTAAAAGCCAGGTAGTTATTAATTTGCTTTTGCTCTCTTAGAGAGTATGTTTAAAAAGACGATTTCACACAAAATTAAATTGCGAAGCCAACAAATTGGGAGCGTTCATGGCTGGGGAGGAAGAAATTATCAGGTTTCTGAGGAGCCAAGGAGGGAGGGCATCCTTAAACCAGATAGCTGAAAGCTTGAACATTCCAAAGTATGGCCCTAGCTCCGCATATGCACTATTACAGTCTTTAAAAGCAAAGGGAATTGTAGATCGACAAGGGGAACTTTGGGTTCTCACAGAGAAAATTGAAACTCGAGAAAAGGGAGGGGAAGCCATAAGGGAAAAAGAAGCTGCTGAGATTCAAGTAGTATCATCAAATGTTGAAACACTTGTTAAAATGATGGCTCAAACAATAGCAGAAGCCATGAAAAGTGCAAAAGTGCCAGGTGACGAATGGGAGCTTGCAATGAAGCCCATGACCACACAGGTTGAAAAAAAGGAGGAACTAAGTAAGCTCGTTATAAGACCTGATGAAGCAACAGAAGCTGAAAAACCCCTTATCGGCTTCCCAACTGGAACCTTCCTAGACAAGCTGTTTATCACGCCAGAGGGTAGACACCTTGGGGGTATCCCAATATGTGGTCAATTTGCTATAACAGGCTTGCCAGGGGCTGGAAAATCTATCTTAGTGGAGGAGATAGCGATAAGAGTTGCCGCTTCTGGCAGGAAGGTTCTTTACGTTACAGCGGAAGACACTTGGAAGAGCGCTACGCCTAGATTTGACCTACAATCTAGGATGAAGCAAAAAGCAGATATCCTCGGTTTGGACTGGGACAAAATACGTGAAAACCTTTTCGTATTAGATACAGTGGCATACCCAGAGCTGAGGGAATGGAACACATTCGCTGAAACATACAGGTACGTTGCTGAAAAGGAAAAAATTGAGCTTGTAATAATAGACTCGGTTACGGTTTTGGAATCTTATAGAGGGGCCTTGAAATACCGAGTTATGGAGTTAGCGAGATACAACCAGGTTCATGGAATAACCGCCTTATATGTTAACCAACGAAGTTCAGAGGTTTGGGATAGTTATGACATGGCCGGCGGTATAGGATTAGCCCACAACTTAGATGGAACAATAATTGTGGATTATGGACGGGTGTACTGGCAAGATCAGCAAGATGACTTAAAAGTAAATAGAGGCGAATTTGTTCGAATAGTGAGGGTTTTAGATTGCAGAATCTGTAATTTTGAGCGAAGAAGGATAAAAGTGGATATAACACCTGATGGATTCCTTAGAGCTGTGGAACCCATACCCACACTGGAGGATAAGAGTAAGCTGTTAGTGAATTGAAAATGTCCATAGTGAAGCCGCCAACGATAAGGGAGTTAATAGAAACCTATGGTTCTGAGAAAAATGCCGTTATCCACTTAGTTAATGCAGGCTTCTCTCCTGAGCAAATAGCGTGGAAAACTGGGATACCATATCATCGAATTCGCCTTTACATGGATGGAAAGGATCCCATCAAAGGTGCGCCATTCTCAAGGCTTGTAGAAGTATATGAGAGGTTGGCGGTTTTACATGGAAAAAGGGGGAAAGAGACTGAACTTGCGAAGTTCCTCCGAACATCAGATCTCCCCCTTGAGATGAAGATACGTTTTGCTCTCGGAAGGATTGTTGACGAAAGCCTTAAAGTTGGACCTGGATTAATAGAGCGCAGCCTTAGCATGGCTACAGGGGTTTCAATAGGCGACATTAGAAAACTTTTAGTAGACTATGGAGAGCATGGAGAAGTAGCTTACATTGTTAAGAAAAGCCTTGAACCTCGCCTCACTATTTATGAAGTTTATGAAGCCATTAAATTATTACCGAAGCTAAAAAGCGTTAAAGAACGTGAGCTCTTTATAACAAGTTTAATAAAGTTAAGTAGCCCCCTGGAGGCAAAGTACATCGTTAGGCTCCTGCTTGAAGACCTAAAACTTGGATATCACGAAAACATCGTTATTAAAGCGGTTTCAAAAGCTTATGGAGTCCCATCAGAAGTAATAGCAAATGCCTGTGCTTTAGCGGGACTTATTGAGGGGTTAACTTTAGCCTCTCAGGGGTTATCAAAGATTTCGGAAATCAGAATGCGCCCTGGAACATTTATAAAACCCCAATTGGCTCACCTCTACGAACCAGATAAGGTTGCATACCCAGCTAGAGCTGAATACAAATTCGACGGTAGTAGGCTACAGATACATAAATGGGGTAGCCAAATTTGGCTCTTTTCAAGGAGAGGAATTGAAAAATCACAAACATTACCGGAAATTGTAGAGATAACCAATCAAGTTAGGCACAGAATTGTATACTTGATGGAGAAGTTATAGCTGTGGATGAATCTGGAAATCCCCTGCCTTTTCAAGCTATGCTTGAGAGGACAGTCCCAAGAGAGCTTACACCGGAGGAGCTTAAGGAGCGTATGGAGAAAGTTAAACTTACAGTGAAAATATTTGATATACTCTTCATTAACGGGCGGGAATTGATAAAGCTACCACTTTCAG
>JAGTRA010000048.1 GCA_018396935.1 Candidatus Bathyarchaeota archaeon | reverse complement strand
TTAGCTATTCGAAGGGCCAACCATGAAGGGTGGCTAGCTGAACACATGATGATTATGGGGGTCCATGGACCAGGAGGGAGGAAAACCTATTTTGCAGGGGCATTTCCAAGCGCATGTGGAAAGACTTCAACGGCTATGCTTCCAGGTGAAACCATTCTAGGAGATGACATAGCGTATATTAGGAACGTTAATGGAGTTGCTCGAGCAGTAAACGCGGAGTGTGGAATATTCGGCATACTTAAGGATATTAACCCGAAGGATGACCCTGTGATTTTTAAGGCGCTTACAAGCCCGGGCGAGGTAATATTCTCGAATGTCCTAGTTAAGGATGGAAAACCATACTGGCTTGGGATGGGATGTACACTTCCAAAAGATGGAATAAACTATTCTGGATATTGGTGGGAAGGGAAAAGGGACGAGAATGGAGAGGAAATTCCGCCAGCTCATAAAAACGCGAGGTATACGATATCCCTAAGAGCCCTAGAGAACTGCGACCCAGAGCTTGATAATCCCATGGGCGTAGAGCTAGGAGGCATAATGTATGGTGGCAGAGACGGTAAAGCCTACGTGCCGGTTCAGCAAAGTTTCAACTGGGAACATGGAATAATATGTTATGGTGCAGCCCTAGAAACTGAAACAACATTTGCTATAGTTGGCAAGGAAGGGATACCGGAGATTAATGCCATGAGCATTCAAGATTTTGTATCCATCCCCTTAGGGCAAAATATAAGAAATAACCTAAACTTTGGAAAAAGTCTCAAAAAAACGCCGATAATTTTTGGTGTAAACTACTTCTTGAGAGATCTGCAAACAGGGGAATACCTAAATTCTCCAAGAGATAAGCATGTGTGGATTAAGTGGATGGAGCTTCGCGTCCATAACGATGTAGGAGCAATAAGAGCGCCTACAGGCCTCATACCAAAGTATGAAGATCTACAAGTGCTATTTAGGAAGGTGTTGAACAAGGATTACCAAAAAGAGGATTATATAAAGCAATTCACAATACGCGTCCCTGAAAACTTGGCTAAAATTGAGAGAGTGAAAAAGTTCTACAGAGAAAAAGTTTCAGACACCCCTGAAGAGCTGTTTCAAATTCTGGATCAACAAGCAGAGAGATTAATAGAGGCCAGGAGACGTTTTGGCGACTATATATCTCCAGAGAAATTTGATAAAGAATAGCGGTTAAACTGCTTCATTGCCTCATATTTATTTTAAATCCTAACATGATTTTATGGAAAATTATTTATTCATCATCCAAAACCATGGTTAACGGAGGAATATTAAATGGCTAAGTGTCCTAAATGCGGAACTGAGGTTTCTACGCCAAAGAAGAAGTGGACTATGGCTGGGAGACCAGACAAAACAGGAAAGAGGATGCAATTAGAGATAGGGCTTTTTGATTGCCCTCAATGTAAAAAGCCATTCCGTGAAGTTCTAAGCAAGAAAAAGGTTTAAAAAGGGTTAAACTGGCGGGAAAAATGCCGAAAACTAAGAAAAATCTATGTCCAGAGTGTGGAACAGAAGCAAATGATCCATACAAGACATGGGAGCTTATAGCACCATTCCCAGACAAAGAAATGCGAATTACAGTAACAATTTTCGGAATGTTTCAATGCCCAAAATGCGGCAAAAAATTCAAGGGAATCGTTGGCAAAGCTAAACTTGGCGCAGAAGGAGTGGAACTTTAAAAGCTACAAAACCCCCTTATTTTTACATTCAATACCTTTTTGTAAAAAAAAGGTAAAAATAAAAGCGAATAATAAGACATAGACTCGCAAACTTTAAAGGCGGTGATCTTGGAACTAAGAAGGTTGATAAAGAATGAATACTTCGAGACAATAGCAACCCTTGCGATAATCTCAATGATAATACTCGGTTTTTACACCAGTGTACAAATAGCCCTTGGTACAGAAAATTTTGCTTTAGCTGTGGCCTCTGGAAGCATGTTACCAACGTTAAACATAGGAGATTTGATAATTGTACAGAGGGCCGATCCAGCACAGATAAGGGCGGATAGGCTCACGGGAGATATCTTGGTTTTTAGGAATCCATGGAACCCTAACGAGTTGATAGTTCACAGAGCAATCAAAATTGAGAGAAAGGGAAACCATTTCCTAGTAACAACTTTGGGAGATAACTGTGAAGGGGATAGGGATCAATTCTCACCATGGAACTCCTCTCTACTCATAGGTAGAGTCATTGGAAGGATTCCGTATTTAGGAGTTTTATCCCTAATTATTCGCTCAAATAGGGCACTTTATACACTATTTATAGCAGTTTTAGTGATTTTGGTAATAGCATTAATTTTTACCACTATTTTTGAGGCCAAAAGTGGAGATTCTGAAGAAATTGAAGAAAAAGCCTCCAGCAGGAAATTGGAAATCATAGAGTTTATAGCTGTAAATGCTCTACTCCTAGCATTTTTCATCTTTAGTCTCTGGGGGTCTTTTAGCTTTCAGAAACCAGATACGGGGGAGAGAATGGCAATTTTAGGCATGTATCAGGACTTAGGATTTCACAAAAAATTTTGTGCAGAAGCCATTCTACATTATTCTTTCTTTACATATAGAATCGATTGTCTGGTATGCGATGGAATAAGGTATGGTGTTTCAACATTCGCTTGGCATCAATTAATATTCTTAATTCTTGTAGCGTATGATATATGGAAGATTTACACGTTCTTAAAAATTAAGCGGAATAGGATAGATAACAGTGAAAGTGAGGTTTTATAAGCTAAGGCTTTATAAAGGTATTTAAATACTGTAGTAGATGTGATATAAAATGTCAAGGCCGAAGCCTATAATAAACATAGAGAACGTAGTGGCTTCTGCCACTTTAAATCAGAAAGTAGACTTAAACGCTGTTGTAAAAAGTTATCCAGGTGTAGAATACCGTCCTGAACAATTTCCAGGACTTGTTTTTAGGCTTAAGAGGCCGAAAACCGCCACTTTAATATTTAATTCTGGAAAGATGGTGTGTACAGGAGCCAAATCTGAAAGAGAAGCAAAGAGGGCTGTGATGAAGGTTATAAAGGAGCTAAAAAGGGGAGGCATAATAATCATAAGTAAACCTGAGCTAAAAATACAAAATATAGTCGCATCCGCAAGCCTAGGTGGGATGATAGATCTCGAGAAGGCAGCATATACCCTTGGAAAAACCATGTATGAGCCGGAGCAATTCCCCGGGTTAATCTACAGGATGGATAACCCAAAGGTTGTAATCCTTCTCTTTGCCAGTGGGAAACTCGTGTGCACAGGAGCTAAAAAGGAGCAGGACGTTTATGACGCCGTAAATACTCTCCATAAGATATTAGAGGAAAAGGGGTTAATATATTACGAGTAATTCGTCCCTCATAATTTTTTAATTTGCTTTGTTATTATTTCATATTGCTCATCGGTTAAGGCGCCTATCTCATATAATTTCGCTGCCGCCTCACTAACTTTAAGAAAAGCGTGAGTTTTTATCCCAAGCTTTTCTAGTTTCTCACTTCCACCTTCTTGTCTATCAAGAAGCACGACGGCATCGTTAACTATGCCACCTTCAGTTATTATTGCCCGAGCAGCCTTCCGCAGCGAAAGCCCTGTCGTAATCAAGTCATCTACGAGTAGAACACGATCTCCAGGGTTAAGCACACCTTCAATACGTCGTTGCCGACCATGCAAACGGACACCCTTACGTACGTATATGAATGGTTTCTTTAAATCATAGGCGATTACAGAAGCGAATGGCATGCCTGCAACGGGAACGGCTGCTATCCTGTCAAATTTATCTACTCCAACCTTCTCTCGTATAAACTCAATATACGCTTCACACACCTTCTGAAAAGCATCTGGAAAACTTGGAACAACTCGCAAATCTATATAGTACGGGCTTATCTTGCCGCTTGTAAGCTTAAAAGTACCAAATTGTAATGCGCCGATCTTATTTAAAACTTTACAAATCTCTAGTTTAAGGGGTTCCTCAATCATTTAGCTAGCACCCCTCGTCACCTGATAAACTTTACCAATCTCAGGTATTAAGCAGTTTACTCCTGGAACACTCTTTACAAGCTCCGAAAATCGCCTTAAATCAGCGGTTGAGCTTGTATGATAGGGAACAGCAATCCTAGGCTTTGTTAAGCGGGCTATTTCAAAACCTGTTTCAGGAGAGGCGCCAGGCGCTATGCCTACCGTACAAAAAACGAGGTCAAAACGCTCTCTTTCGCCAATTTTAGCCATCTCAGGAAAAGGTAAACTGTCCGCTGTATGGAATATTTTAACTCCATCCTCACTGGTTATTATATATGTTACGGGAGACGTTGCTGGTGGATGGTTACACTTCTCAGCCCTAATTGCAACATTGTCTATTTTGATTTCTAAGCCTACCTGAGCCTCGATCAACTTCTCTGATTTGACCATGTTACGTAACCTTCTCGCCGATGTGAGATCAGCAATTATTAAACAGTCAGATAGTTTATGAATCTCCGAGATAACGCGGGGGTCAAGATGATCATAATGTTCATGGGTTATGAGGATAGCACTTACATCAGTAAAAATTTTTGGTTTAACATCGACGGGGTCTATAACTAGTGTTTTCGAAGGAGTTCTAACGGTTACGCCGGCGTACCTATTAAACCACACAAACATCACTTTATTTTTTTCTGGAACAGTCATAATAGCCATATTAAATCCTCAGGTACTATATCAACTCCAAGACTTAAAGAAGTTATGCTGACTTTTAAGTTGAAGTTTATATCAAACTTGCCCGTAAAAAATATTGACAAGTTGAAATTAATTGTCTGGTCTAAGATTGTAAGGATTAGTTAGGAGTGAAAACACTTTGGTTGATGTTTGGCTCCCATTTGGAAAAACTGAAGTATGCTTAACGATTCCCGCTAGAAATTTTCTTGGATTGATAGAACCAAAGGAAAAAGTCGGAGTTCAAGATCCCATTGTTGAAGTTAAAAGGGCTCTCAACGAACCGATAGGCGCTAAAAAAATTCACGAGATTGCCGACCCTGGGAGTAAGGTGGCTATAGTAGTTGATGACACCACAAGACCGACACCAAGCCACTTAATGGTTCCGCCGATAATTGAGGAACTTAAGCTGGCAGGCGTGAAGGATGAAAATATAACCATAATCTTTGGATGTGGAACCCATAGACCCGTCACTGAAGGAGAAGCTTTAAAAATTCTGGGGGAAAATGTCGTTAAGCGATTTAAAGTAATAAGTCATAACTGCAAAGCGCCAGATCTTGTTTACCTTGGCACCACGCAATATGGAACAAAAGTCTACGTCAACAAAGTATTCGCTGACGCAGACATCAAAATACTGACGGGAGACATATGCCTTCATTATTATGCAGGTTATGGAGGGGGTAGGAAAAGCGTCCTTCCAGGAATAGCGGGAGAAGAAACTATAAGGGCTAATCACGCTATGCTTTTACATCCAAATGCAAAGACTGGAGTTTTGGAAGGAAACCCGGTCCATGAAGATATGATGCATGCGGCAAAAATGGCAAATGTTGACTTCATATTAAATGTGGTAACAAATAGTAAGGGTGAGATAGTGAAGGCATTTGCTGGAGATCTTGAGAAAGCATTCTATGAAGGGGTTAAACTTGTGGATGAAATGTATAAAGTCCCAGTAGATCAAAGGGCGGATATTGTCGTTGTAAGCCCCGGGGGATATCCATCTGACTTAGATCTATTTCAAGCATATAAAGCAGTTGACAGTGCATTGAATGTTGTTAAGCGGGGCGGAGTTATTGTTCTAGTTGCTGAATGTTCAGAGGGCTATGGAAATCAAGTATTCTATGAGTGGATGGTCAAGTTTAAGGACTTAAAAACAATTGAAAAACA
Source organism: Candidatus Bathyarchaeota archaeon (assembly GCA_018396935.1). Lineage (GTDB taxonomy): Archaea > Thermoproteota > Bathyarchaeia > Bathyarchaeales > Bathycorpusculaceae > DSZD01. Next base: position 1,528 of record JAGTRA010000048.1, on the reverse strand, counting down.
GATTAAACAAAACTTTATTTTAGGTGGACATAAGGCTTATTACTTACTTAAAGCCCTGCAAAAGGCTCAGATAATCTTAGTTTCAGTTATGCCAGATTACTACGCTGTTAATGTTTTTAAATTGAAAACTGCACGAACAGCAAATGAGGCATTAAATCAAGCTTTTACAATTAGTGGCGAAAAAGCTAAAGTGTGGGCTATTCCATATGGGAATTACACGCTTCCAGAGATTAAGGTTAGCGAGGATTAGACATATTATTAAGGCGACTGCAGCTTAGGAAGATTTAAATTGCATATATTGTAACTCTACTTACAAAAATTCAGGAGCATGCAGTGGGTTTTGCAGCAAACTTTTAAGCTTCGAAAATTTACACCAAGTGACTTGGAGCGCGTAGTATACATAAATAGGACTTGCTTACCGGAAAATTACTCTAACTATTTCTTTTTAGACTTATACGAAAGATTCCCTGAAACCTTTATAGTGGCAGAAGAAAATGATGAAGTAGTTGGTTACATAATGTGTCGCATCGAGATAGGGCTCCCGAATTTCGGCCTTGGAGGGCTCATAAAGAAGGGGCATATAGTATCAATTGCGGTTCTGCCAGGTTATAGGAGAAAAGGCATAGGTCAAGCTTTGATAGGTAAGGCTATAGAGGGCATGCGAAAGTATAACGCGAAACAGTGTTTTCTCGAAGTTAGAGTGAGTAACACGCCAGCAATAAGTCTCTACAAGAAGATGGGCTTTGAGATAAGCAGGGTGATTCGCGGATATTATGCAGATGGTGAAGATGCATATCTAATGGTTAGAGATTTATAAACACGAATTCATTTTAACTAATCTCTCCAAGGCGTAATATATACGTCTATTAGTTTTGCTTAAATATTGCTTAAGCAAAAATTCTCGTGGAGTAATTATATGACTGAAGAAGTAGAGTTAACGAATAAAACAAAATACGAAACCCTTGAGGATCTTCCAGGGGTTGGACCAGCCACTGCCCAGAAGCTTAGAGAGTTAGGATTTCACACAATAGAAGCGCTAGCCATGGCTACAGTTAAGGAGTTAGAGCCAGCAGGAATAAGTGAGAAGAAGGCTTTAGCTATAATCAATGCCGCTCGCTCTTCAATAGGCATTTCTTTCATCCGTGCTAATGAATTACTTAAAATGCGTCAGAGGGTTTTACGATTAACAACTGGAAGCAAAGCTTTAGACAAACTTCTTGGCTGAGGACTAGAAACGCAAGCAATTACAGAGTTTTCTGGCGAATATGGAAGTGGGAAAAGCCAAATATGTCATCAACTATGCGTAAACGTACAATTACCACCAGAAAAGGGCGGGTTAGGTGGTGCGGCACTATATATCGATACAGAGAATACATTTAGAACTGAGCGAATAGTGCAGATGGCCCGTCATTTAGGATTGGATCCTGAAGAAGTTACCAAAAACATCATTTACGCGGAGGCTTATACATCGGATCATCAAATGTTCCTACTGGAGAATGCTGACGAAATAATAAAGGAAAACAATGTG
>JAGTRA010000047.1 GCA_018396935.1 Candidatus Bathyarchaeota archaeon | reverse complement strand
GCAAAGGAGCCGAGGTTACTATTGAAGTCCCAGATGCTGAGAAAATTGCTGATAGAACCTTCAATCCAAAACTTGGTATAATTGGAGGAATTTCAATCCTCGGCACTACTGGTGTAGTTAAGCCTTACTCTATCAAGGCTTATAGGCTTTCACTAATTCCCCAAATTGACATAGCAATTGCAAGTGGTTATGATCGAGTAGTTATGGTTCCAGGTAATATAGGTGCAAAATTCGCCAGACAACTCCTTAATGCTCCAGAAGACGCTGAATGCTCGTCACCATTTTGGGGATGCCCGTATGGAGGTTATAGCCGCATATGCCGGAGCTGCTGGAGCGGACAACCAATTAATCGCGAAAATTTTACAGTCCAATACAGCTGAGGAAGCTGCTGCCATCCTTAGGGAGGTAGGCCTCGCAGAGCGAACATTTAACCTCATCGCCGAAAGGATTCGTGCAAAATGTATGGCGAAGGTCGGCGGCAAGGCAGAGATAGCGGTAATAATAATCTCCATCAATGGGGAAATCCTCGGTAAATGTGGGAAAGTAGAGCGGATAGAGGAATGGCAAAAATCCACATAGTAGGTGCAGGCCCAGGGTCTCCGGATTACGTTATACCTGCAGCTAGAAAAGTGGTTCAAAAAGCAGCTGTTGTCATCGGAGCTGAAAGAGCTCTTAACCTTTTCTCAGAAGATATAAAAGGTGAAAAAATCGTGTTAACTGCTAGGAACTTCCAGGAAGTTCTTGATAAAGCCATTAAGCTTGCAGAAAATGGGCTTGAAGTGACCTTTATATCCACAGGAGATCCTTGCTTTTCAGGCCTCCTTAAAACCTTTTCAAGACTCCTTGGTGAAGAAGCTGACATAAACGTAATCCCAGGCATAAGCTCAGTGCAGGTATGTGCAGCCAAGCTCAAAATAAGCTGGGATGAAGCAGCTATTATAAGCCTCCATGAGGGTGTAAACGAGCATAAAAAGAGAGAGCTAGCGCAAGCTGGACTTGCTGGTAAGCCTTTGATAATTCTCCCAGATTTGAAGACTTTCCCCCCGAGGGAGATAGCTAGATTCCTAATGGGGGAGGGTATTGCAGGCGAGAGTTTAGCCTATATTTGTGAGAACTTAACTCTTGACGATGAAAGAATTATACAAGTCCCCCTAAAAGCTGTTGAGTCACTAGACCATAAAAGCCTATGCGTAATGGTGGTTAAACCTTTAAAGCGTGATGAAGTATAATGTGGGATTACAAAACTCCAGGTATACCTGATGAGTTCTTTATCAAGCGGGAAGGGGTTCCTGGTCCAACTAAAGAGGAGATACGTGTTATCACCATCTCTAAAGCCAGACTTAGAAAGGGGGCTATAGTAGCTGATGTGGGATGCGGTGTCGGAGGCTTAACTATAGAGGCAGCCTTTCAGGTTGGTTCTGAGGGACGAGTTTTCGCTATTGACGAAAATGAGGAGGCTGTAAAAATCACCATGGAGAATGTCCTACGATTCGGCGTCCAAGGAATAGTTAATGTAATTCATGGTAGGGCTCCCGAGGCTCTTCTACAACTGCCAACGATGGATGCTGTGTTGGTTGGCGGGAGTAAGGCGCTTAGGCAGGTATTAGAGGCAGCTCATGAAAGGCTTAAAGTGGGCGGCAGAATCGTTGTTAATGCCATAATGCTTAACACTTGCTGGGAGGCCTTGAAGTGGATTAAGCATTTAGGATTTAGTGAGGTCGACGTCACTACCGTCTTCGTAGCTAAGGGCCGATGGATAGAATCGGGCGTTATGATGATAGCTCGTAACCCGATCACGATAATTGCAGCTACTAAAGTATAGGAGGAGTAATAACTGGTTTTTGGAAAGCTCATCGGCATTGGAGTTGGTCCCGGCGACCCTGCTTTAATAACCATAAAAGCTCTTGAAGCGCTTAGAGCAGCTGATGTTATATGTGCTCCAAAAGCCTCTCAAGAAAGAACCAGCATGGCCCTTGAAACTGTTAAGCCACTTATAAGCAATTTTGAGAAATCCCCAGAAATTTTAGAACTTGTTTTCCCCATGCTTAAAGATAGACAGATTCTCCAGAAAGTTTGGAGAGAAAACGCTGAAGCCATTATAGCTAGGCTTCAAATGGGGAAGAAAGTCGCATTTGTAACTATTGGCGACCCAATGCTCTACAGCACTTTCATTTATGTCTATCAAAACGTAGTTAAATCATGCCCCCATGTTGATGTTGAAGTTATACCAGGCGTCGCATCCATTATGGCCTGTGCAGCAGTTTCTAGAATGCCCATAGCTAAGGCTGATGAAACTGTTGCTATTTTGCCAACTGGTATTGACTTAAGTAGAGTTGGCGAAGTAGCTAGGCATATTGATACGATCTTCTTTGTAAAGGGTGCTAGGAACATAAAGGAGATCGCCAGTGTGCTTTTAAAGAACGGCTTTAATGAGGATTCTCCCGTAGTTATCTTTAAAAAGCAAGGTTACTATGCAGAGCGGGTGAAGACGGGAACCCTTAAAGAATTACAAAACTGGGAGATTGAGGATTACTTCTCAATAGTCATGGTGAGGAGGAAAGCTTGGAATGTGGAGTAAAGGTAAGGTTTACTTTGTTGGTGCCGGCCCCGGAGATCCAGGTCTTATAACAGTTAAGGGTAAGCAGCTTCTTGAGGAGGCAGACGTAATCGTATATACGGGCTCCCTGCTTAATCCAGACATATTGAGGCTAGCGAAGCCTGAGGCTGAGCTTTATGATAGTGCCGTTATGAGCCTTGAGGAGATAATAGCGATAATGGTTAGTGCCGCCAAAAAGGGCAAAATCGTAGTGCGGCTGCATGATGGCGACCCTAGTTTTTATGGCGCTATAAAAGAGCAAATGGATCTTCTAGACAAGGAGGGTGTAGATTATGAAGTTGTCCCTGGGGTTAGCAGTCTTCAAGCTGCTGCTGCAGCTCTCAAGCGGGAATTAACTCTGCCTGGTATATCCCAGACAATAATAATTACCCGTCCTAAGGGTAGGACTCCTATATCAAATCGGGAAAGCATTATTGAACTTGCGCGCCATCAAGCTACTATGGCTATATTCCTTGGCGTTGCTTATATCGATAGGATAGTGGAAGAGCTTAAGGCTGGAGGATACCCTGACACGACTCCTGTTGCTGTTGTTTATAAGGCTTCATGGCCTGAGCAGAGGATAATAAGGGGAACCTTGATGGATATATCTGAAAAGGTCAAAGAGGCTGGTATAACGAGCACTGCGCTGATATTAGTTGGTCAGACTTTAGAGCCGAAAAATTATGATCGCTCAAAACTTTATGATGCTAGTTTTACCCACGGCTATAGAAGAGGCAAAGGGAAATGTTTGAGCGGGGCGTAGCTATCATATATGTTAGCCGGAGAGCTGCTGAAACAGCCTTAAAAATAAGGGAAACCCTTTTACGAATTGGTGTTAAATGCCAAGTTTATGCCCCCAGCCGAAATGTGGTTGAAGGTGTTTTTTCTATAGAAAAGCGCCTAACAAACTTTGTTGAGGAGATTATTGAACGTGTTGATGCCATAGTAGCTGTTATGGCTGTAGGGATAATTATCCGTGTTATTGCACCATTAATTAAAAATAAGTTTAAAGATCCAGCAGTGGTGTGCGTAGACGCTGGTGGACGATTTTCCATAAGCCTTCTCTCTGGACATTATGGGGGAGCGAATAAGCTTGCCCAAATTATAGCGGATGGTATAGGCGCTATACCCGTTATTACAACAGCTTCTGAAATTTTTGGAAGAAAGAGCGTCGAGGAGGTTGCTAGAAGCCTTCAGTGTAGGATAGTTAATCCCGAAAGTCTAACCGCCATTAATTCTCTCATAGTGAATGGAGCTAATGTGGCTATTATCTTTCTCGGCGAATTCCGAAATTTGCCACGTAAAATTTTAGGTTATAGAGTCAAAGCCGCCTCTAACCTCGGGCACCTAGAGAGGTTGCTTAAGAATTTAGATGGTGCCATCATAGTAACCCGTGATGATATAGCTTCTAAAGCATTTTCCAAGCCGGTATCCATTCTAATGCTCAAAACCATTGCTGTGGGCTTAGGCTCTAGGAGAAATGTTGATGCGGACGCTGTCTTAAAGGCTATTAAACATGCTCTTCGCCTCGTTGGAATTCCCCCAGCTTTAGTAGCACGTTTAGCCACAATTGATATTAAGAGTGGCTCCATTGAAATCATTGAGGCTTCTAAGCGTTTAGGTTTAGAACCACTCTTTTTTAGCCCTAGAGAGCTTGGTGGTTTAAGTCATGAAGATTTATCTCAAGATTCTGATACTGTTAAGAGGCATATAGGTATTGGAGGAGTTTGTGAAAGGGCTGCCCTTTTAGCAATAGGAGGGGATGCGCGATTAATCCTAAAGAAGACGAGGGTGAATGGAGTTACAGTGGCCATCGCTGTGGAAAAATAAGCGTTATTGGGATAGGTCCTGGATCTATTGAACATATGACGCTTAAGGCTAAAGAAGAACTTGAACAAGCTGACGTCATAGTAGGATACGCTACGTATGTGGATCTAATAAGATCTCTATTAAGGCCGAATGTAGAGGTAATTGCTGGCGGCATGGGCGAGGAAGTTGAAAGGGCTAAAGTGGCTATAGAGCGGGCTATGAAAGGAAAGCACGTAGCCGTTGTAAGCAGTGGAGATGCAGGCGTATATGGCATGGCTGGACCGGTGCTCGAGTTAGCTAGCCTGATGAGGGTTGACGTTCCAATTGAAGTTGTTCCAGGCGTAACTGCTGCTGTAGCGGCGGCAGCGAAGCTTGGCGCGCCGATAATGGGGGATTTCGCCGTTATAAGCCTAAGTGATATATTAACGCCTTGGAGCGACATAGAGAAACGGCTAAAAGCAGCTGTAGAAGCTGACTTCGTAATCGTGCTTTATAATCCTCAAAGTGGAAGCCGGCGTACGCCATTAGTTATGGCGCATAAAATTCTCCTAGAGGGTAGAGCTGCGTCTACACCGGTGGGCATAGTTCGGAAAGTTAGCAGAACTGGTGAACATGTAACCATAACAACTCTTGGCGAAATGTTAAATCATGAGATTGATATGACGACAACAATAATTATTGGTAACTCAAAAACTCGGATAGTTAATGGGAAGATTATCACGTCAAGGGGTTACAATATAGTTAATGAATAAGGATTTCCTAAAGGTCATTATTTATTGATGTCTTATGCTTAATTAGCCTATGGATTTCCCTTCTAGCTTCGCCTATAGTTAAGGGTAGCGGATTTTCAATGGGTAAATTATCTCTAACTTTTAGGATTTCAAAAAGATGTCCTATCCTTGGCAGCCTGAGATCCATTCTTCTTAGTTTTTCAGTATTTGAGAAAACTTCTCCAGGTGACCCCTCCAAGATCAATTCCCCACGATTTAATATGCATACCTTGTCTGAGCACAAGGGCACAAAATCTACATCATGGGTTGCTATTATTAGGGTTGCATTGAGCTCCTTATTGAGTTTAAGAAGAAGCTCTAGAATTTTGCTTACAGCTTTCGGGTCTAGGTTAGCTGTTGGCTCATCTAAGGCAATGATCTCAGGATGCATAGCCAATACTCCTGCTATGGCTACACGCTTTTTTTGTCCATGGCTAAGCCTATGGGGAGGTTTATCTTCAACTTCATTAAGCTCCATAACTTCTAATGCCCACTTTACCCTCCTTTTTACTTCATCCTCCGGTAGACCGAGATTTATTGGACCAAAAGCAACATCCTGAAAAACTGTGGGCGCAAATACTTGATCATCGGGGTTTTGGAATACAAGCCCAACTTTCTGCCTAATAAAGTCAATGTTTTCTTTTGACACCTCCCGACCAAGCACCTTAACTTTGCCGCTTGTAGGCATCAGTAAGCCGTTAAAGTGATATATGAGCGTAGATTTTCCAGCACCATTTGGTCCTAGAATAGCTACTTTTTCACCTTTTTCAATAGTTAAATTTACGTTCTCCAGCGCCTTTGTGCCATCTGGATATGTGAAGCTTAAGTTTATTGTTTCTATGGCTTTCAATATTTTCCCCTTTTATAGGAGGATCCATTCAATTAATATTAGCAATATTATTGCGGTAAATATAACCACACCGTACAGGACATGTCTTAATGGAATGCCTGCTTCCTTAAGAACAAAGAGTCTTTCACCCTTATATCCCCTGGAGATCATAGCATTACCAACCTTCACAGCTCGTTCATATGACCTAACTAAAAGCACGCCAAAAAGTGTACCGAAATTTCTAAGTCTCCTTAAGTAACTTAATTTTTGTGAATATCCACATCTTGCTTCTTGCGCCCTATGTATTCTCTCTGCTTCATCAGATAAGACGAAAATGTATCGAAACATGAGTAAGGCAGTGTCCAATAAAACTGAGGGTACGCGGAACCATGCTAGGGCTCTCATTATATCCATTACTGGCGTTGTTATAACCAAGAGGTTAAGGACGGCTATAGCCGCCATGCAACGTGTAAAAATTAAGAAGGAAAAATGCAACCCCTCTAGATAAATGGGGAGAGAAAAAAGGGGTGTTTTATAAATTAAGGTTGCGCCATATGTGAAGGGTTGAATGGCGGAGATTACGGCTATGATGTATGTTGGGTAGAGCATTCGTCTCATAAATAGTCTTAGAGGGATTTTGTAAATCGCTACGGCAATAAGTGTTGATGCTAAAAATAGCATAGCTATTTGCCAATGCGGTGTAAAAAGTACGGCAATTATCGCTGTGATAGCACATATAAGCTTCACCCTTGGGTCAAGTTTATAAATTATTGTATCTCCTAAATGATCTGCGTAAAGTTCCAGATAATGTCCCTGCAAGACTATTTCCCGTGCTTCATCTGCCTCAGTCTTAATTTTCTACCAATAATTAGGAATGTAAAGAAGCTTATGGTTGTCAATATTCCTACTAATGGGTCTCCATTAAGCCATTCAAGCATTTCTGTTTCCTCCTTTATTTTTTGGCTTTTCAAAGATTGTGGGTATCATGTAGCCTATTATGAAGCCACTTATGGCTCCGGCAACTTTAAACCCCATGTACTCCCCCGTTTCATCAAGCTCTATAGGGTGACCAAAACTTAACCCTAGCTTCTCTGCCTCCTCTTCAATTATTGATATGTATGCTGTTTCCATATCTCCGCCAACTACAAAGACGCCTATATAGGCGGCAACTATCATGGCAGCTACTATGATCGCCATCAGAATAAGCGTGTATTTTGTAAACTTATCCAATTTTCTTCATACCTCCTAGAACTTCAGGATGGCTTATGGCTATGTATCTGACAATTGCCGCTGTAACCGCGAACTCTATTATGGCTAGAGGCACTTGGGTTGGTAGAAAACCCATAGAGAAGAAACCCCAATACCGTATAACTTCCTGTGGATGCAGTGATAAAGCAAGTTGACCCGCTGTTGTAACATAAGTGGCTAGGTCTCCAATAAACCCAGCAACTCC
>JAGTRA010000046.1 GCA_018396935.1 Candidatus Bathyarchaeota archaeon | reverse complement strand
AAAAGCCTTAATACTAGCCCTCGCGGACGAAGAAGCCAGAGTTAAGACGGAAACTGATAGACTAATAAACGAAGCTGAGGAGCTAGTGAACAGAATAGTTGAAAACGCAAAATCCGAGGAGGAGAAAGCCCGGGAAGAAGTTAAAAAGTTGAGAAAAGAAAAAGAAAAACGAAGCAGAAATGGAATTAGCCCAAACAGCCTTAAAGGCAAAGCTTAAAGAACTTCAGGTGACGCACAGCTGAAAAGCAACAATCTTAATAGCCACATGACGCTTACCACAGCACGACAAAAACTGCTAGAACAAGAAATAGGATTCACTTAATTATTTAATTGCATACCGCCCGGTCCACCATTTATATACTTTTAGATGAGTTCGGAACACTTTCTGCATCTACTTTCGCCTTCTGAATAACTTTAGGCCCTCATGCTCGCAGACATGCTCGAAACTTGCTCCAATCAACTGAGCAAACTCTTCCGGAGTTCTCGCAACCTTACAGATATATTCATCATCTTTGAGACCCTCAATAAGATGGGTGTAAATCAAAGCGTTCTTAATGCTTCTATGTCCAAGTGTCTTCATGACACGCAGGGCGTCGCTTGTCTTCTCTGTTGGCTCTCGCAACCCGCTTTTCAAGGCTCTGTGCATCTTCCATCTTCCTCCCCTTTATGGGAGCCGAGTTTTTCGCCAGTTCGGTGCTGGCGCATACTCGGCAATCATTATTTACGGGCTTAGGCGCAATTAACACTTTTGTTACTTGAATATCATATGGCTGAAGCAGAATTTGCTAGAACAGAAGCTAGCAACGTAGCTGCTACTATAATGATAATATGTGAGTACGCAAGGAAAGATGTTGATCTTAAAATGACGGAACTAAGGCATGAATTTGATGACGTAGTAATAGAAGATGTCCATAGGCATATTGGCCATAGATATTGTCTTGAGATTTTCATTGCAGAGGGAAGTGGCGAGAGAATACTAGGCTTAATTGGGAGAGTTAGAGGAATGCGTGGCATCCAACAAGTCAAAGCCATATTTATGCCGTTATAAACCTAGTGTTATCTGAGCAGCGAAACACCAGCTAGTCCAGTCAAACATAATAAAAACTTTTAATTATATGAGGAAAAATAAGAAAGGAAAAATTAATTTAGAAAAAAATCTAAAAAATTATACTGAGGGAATGTTTTGGCTAGAATTCTCATAGTTTATGATAGTCGAACAGGAAACACTGAAAAGCTTGCCTATGCGGTTGCAAATGGTGTAAGAAGGGTTTCTGGAGTTGAGGTTATTCTGAAGAAAGCAAGGGATGTAACTCCTGAAGATGTGGCTGGCGCTGATGCTTATGCTTTCGGCTCGCCTTCCCATTTTGGCATAATGTCTGGGGAAATCTTAACCATGTTCACGAATATATATCCACATAGGCATACTTTGGCTGGTAAGCCTGCATGCATATTTACTACTGGCGCAGGCAGCCAAGTCATAGCCCTTGAGAATATAGAAAGGATTCTTGGCACCTTTAACCCTAAATGGATAAAGCCCGGAATAGCTGTTGAAGGTGCACCTAAGGAAAAAGATATTGAGCAGGCGGAGGAGCTTGGAGAAAAACTAGCTAAAGCAGCATTATCAAAATAAACAGGCTGTAACAATTAACTTTCCCACTTTTTTATCTAAAATGATGACTGCTTATCTTTTATTATTCCAATCGATATAATATGCAGGTCTAATGGGCAATCTTCTGTTGCATTTTGCTTGTTGCCTATATGGAGATTTACTTCACCTACACTGGCTGGATATAACTCCGTCTAGATATTAGGACTATTAGCACGTTGGAGCACATCTCCTCTATAAATCTACATTTAAAGGTAGACATGCAGAAGCTTTCATGTAAGGTTTAAAGGGTTTTTACGTAAATAAGTATAGTTGAGTTTGGAGGGGGATATGTCATATCTTACATGTATGAGCCTGAAAGGCTTAAGGTGATTGTTCCTGTTGGGGGTAAGGCTACTCGTCTTTTGCCGCTTACAGCTGAGACTAGTAAGGCTTGTTTGCGCTTATTGAATAGGCCTCTCATAGAGTTTTCCCTTTTATCTCTTGCCCGTCAAGGTGTTAGAGGCTTTATTTTCGGTGTTAAAGGCTATACGAACTATAGGGATTTGTATGATTATTTCGAGTCTGGCTATGGTTTTTCAGCACGTTACGGCATAAGTCCTCGTGTACACATTAAGTATCAGCCAAACGTTGATGATTTAGGAAGTGCTGATTCTGCAAGGATAAACATGGAATATTATGATGTTGTGGATCCAGCTCTCATCATTCAAGGCGATAACATAATTGATGTTAACCTAAAGGATTTTATTGAGTTTGACTGTAGCAAGGGGGCGGTTATAACCATCGCCTTGAAGGAAGTTGAAAATGTAGAGGGTTATGGAATAGCTGAGCTTAGCGGTGATGGAGGGATTAGGAGGTTTATTGAGAAGCCAAAGCCCGAAGAGGCGCCATCAAAGCTTGCTAACACCGGCCTATACATGGCTTCTCCAGAATTAAGGAAGATATTCAAGGAAAAAGGCGTTAAACATTTGATGAGGGAGAGAAAGCGCCTTGACTTTGGATATGACTTTATACCGTATTTAATAGAAACTGGGAGACCGGTATATGGATATGTTTTAAAGGGAAGTTGGTATGACATAGGTACTCCACAGCGCTATTTAGAAGCAATGAGAGACCTACTTAGGGGATGCTTCTCGCCTTTAATAGAGTTTGGGGAGAGAATTGATGAAAAACTTAATGTTTGGGTTCAGGGTGAAAGCCCGGAATCAATTAAAAGGCGAAATGAAATCATACGTAAGATAAAACGAGGCCAGATAGAGGTTGAAGGATGCGTTCTAATAGGGCGCCATTGCAAAATAGGCAATGGAGTTCGCATCGCCAATTCATGTATAGACAATTACACGCGAATAGAAGATAACGTCACCATAGAGAACTCTGCAGTTATGGATAGGACCATTGTGGGGAAGAGGGCTGAAATAAAGGATAGCATAATTGGGAGACATGTAACCATCCATTCAAGCTCTAAGAAGCCAACAAAAGTGAGTGAAATTTCAGTTATAGCGGATGATGTAATGATAGCTGAAGGCTCCACCTTGATAGCGGCGAAAATTTACCCCCACCAGCATGTAGGGGGAGAATTTAAAAATCAAACAGTAATGGCTAGTTGAAGGGCTCTAAAGTTAGGGATTAAAAAATTTTAAATCCTATTACCACTACTATATACTGTAATTGTAAGGAGTAAAATGGAATGGCGCAAAAACTACGTTCCTGGGCTAAGTTGGTGAAGGATTTTAAAATAGTTATTGATAATGGCCGTTTTCACAGTGTTTGCGTGGATTTGCCTCCCGAGCTTGGAACGGATAAAGGGCCTACAGCCCTAGAGTTATGCGTCATGAGTTATGCAGGATGTTTCGCTACAATATTTGCTTTAATGGCTAAAAAAACAAGGGTCGCCATAAAAGATCTTGAAGTTGAAGTTGAAGCTATAAAATCTGATGACGTAGGAACAATAACTGAAGCAAATTTAAACATAATCGTGAAAACAGATGCCTCTGAAGAGACTGTTCAAAGGTTATTTAAGCTTACAGTTGACAATTGTCCTGTTGGCAAACTCTTTGAAAGAGCTAATGTAAAGATATCCTATAATATCAAAAAAGAGCAGTAGACCAAATAACTTAGGCGCTTAAGCTAATTCCTCGTTGGAGAAAATCATTGATGGCTTAGGAGGCTTTAAATGGGGCTAGTCTTGTTTATTTGTGTTGAAAATAGATTTAGAAGCCAGATTGCTGAAGCATACTTTAATAAGTATGCGCCAAGTGGGTGGAGGGCTATTAGCGCTGGTTTAAAGCCAGCTATAGAAGTTCATCCAAACGCAGTTAAGCTTATGCTTGAAGAAGGGATAGACATAAGCCATAAAAAGCCTCAAATATTAACTGATGAAATGCGAAAGACTGCAGACATAGTGGTTTTAGCCTGCAGCGGGGCATGCCCAATTGTTCACTCAGGGCATGTAGAGAAATGGGGTATACCAGACCCGGCGGAAATGCCTATTGAGGAGGCAAGAAGGATAAGAGATGAAATAAAGACAAGGGTATTAGGTCTCATAGAGCGATTAAAATTGGAAGGTTGATGGATTTTTGAGTTTATGGCAAAAATATGAATACAGGCAATATAGCTTTATCATAGTTATGAGGGTTGTATATGGCTGTTAATAAGGAGAAAATTGAAGCCATAAAGAGTATTTTAATGAAGCTTCATCAAGGCGTTTCTATTGATGAGCTAAAGAGCAGGTTTAGGGATGTATTAGAAGGGGTCTCCCCCTTTGAGATACCATTAATTGAGCAAGAGCTTATAAGAGAGGGTGTTCCCATATCTGAAATCTTTAGGCTTTGTGATTTACATGTAGAACTTTTAAGGGATTTATTACACCCCACTGAGCTTAAGGACGTCCCAAAGGGGCATCCACTATACCTTCTATCTAGAGAAAATGAGTATTTAGCTAAGCTTGCTGAAGCCTTGGGCATTTATGCTGAAGCCTTAAGTAGAGCTAAACATGAAGATGTCATAGATCACTTAAGGACTCTAGGAAATGTTATAGCAGAATTAAGAAAGATTAGGCTACACTATAGAAAGATTCAGATGCTAATATTCCCATATCTTGAGAGAAGGGGTATAACAGCGGTTCCAAGAGTTCTCTGGGATAAGGAAGATCAAGCAATTATCAAGTTGAGGGCGTTATCAACGCTTATTGAGAAGGCGATGTCCAGCCCCGGTGAACATATTGATGGCATAGTGAAGGAATCTAAAGAATTATCAAAGGAAATATTAGACTTAATTTTTAGAGAGGAGCGGATATTATTCCCATCAGTCTGGGTTCTTTTTTCAGAGGGCGAGTGGGCAGCTATCCATGAAGAGGCTAAGAGTATTGGCTATCTCGTGCCAATAGAAATTGAGTGGACTCCAAAGGCTAAACCTTTATTACCCTTCGAGGTGAGGGGAGCTATTACGCCTGAACAGCTTGAAAAAGTGCCGCAAGAGTTTAAGTTTGCAGTGATGGCAACGTTGAAACCAGACACGTATGAAGTTAAGTCTGAAGGTGATTTAGAGTTTAGAACAGGCTTCTTAAGCAGAGAGGAGGTTGAGGAAATAATTAGACATATGCCGATTGAAATAACTTATGCCGACGTTAATGATAGGGTTACATTCTTCTCTGAGAGCGTGCTCAAAAAGGGATTTGCGAGGACAAAAACTCTCATCGGTAGGAGATTTGAATACTGCCATCCACCAAGGCTGGAAAATTTCGTTAGGAATATTGTAAATGATTTAAAAAATGGGGGAGATAGCTTCAAGGAGTACTGGACTAAGCTTGGAGATAGAATAATAAGGGTTATGGTTGTTGCCGTGAGAGACCGCTACGGGGAGTATCTTGGAACCCTAGAGATGGTTGAAGACTTAACAGAAATCGTAAATAATCCAGAGGAAGTTAAGAGGAAAATAGTTATCCTATAAATTTCCATTATTTTCCGCCATCTAAACCGCGTTCTTGCGCCATATAGCAAAACATATATATTCTATATATACGTATTTACTTCTGGTGTTTTTATGCGTGTAAGTAGACGAGAATTGTTAATAACGGGGCTAAATAGTGAACAAATTGACGTCTTAATTGATGGGTTAAGGAATTTTTTAAAGGAGGAGGCGCCGCCGGATGGATACGTTATAAATGTTCACAAAGAAGCTATCGCATGTTGTGGCGTATTCCCCGTTGGAGTTGCTATTGAAATAGAGGGAATAGATGAACACGTGATAGAGCATTTAGATCAAAAATTATGTGCAAAGGTAATTGAGATCTGTGAACAGAAGGGAATTGAACATCATAAGTGTGAACCCATAAGGATTACATAATGGTGAGGGGGGCTTATTGATTTTCGCCTATATTCTGGGAAAGGTGGAAAAGGGAAGTGAGCTTGAAGTGCTTAATATGTTAAAAAATTTTGAACAAGTTGAAAAAGCAAGCATAATCTATGGCGCTTATGACTTATGTATTGAAGCTCGCTTTAAAAATATGGAGGAGCTTGATGAATTTGTATTCAACATCGTTAGGAAAGCTCCTGGAATTAAGGATACATGCACGCTTATTGCTGCAAAAATATTTCAAAGGAAATAAACCTCTAACCCCATAAAAGGTTTAATATTAACAGCCATAAGTTTATGTAGACAGCTGCGCCTACAGAGGATACTAGAATCAATGAGGCTATGGTTTCTTTATGGAAATTATAGCGCTCACTTAGAACCATCATAGAGACCGCTACAGGCACGTTATGCATAATGAGTAATACAGCCGCAGGAGTTCTTGATAAATTAAAGAGGGCAGCTATCAATAGGGCAATGGAGGGGAGAAGCACAATTCTAAGCATGCTTAGCTTTAAGGCGTAATTAAGGTTGGTGTAGCGTCTACCATATAGGAAAACGCCGAGCATAAATATTGCTACGGTGGCCGTTGTGCCCCCTAACATACGTATTGGAGTGTAAATATACCTTGGAATATCTACATTAAGGGATGAGATAAATAAACCGATTGAGATGGATAGTATAAGCGGATTTTTAGAAAGCCTGGTGAGAGTTCGCTTCAATCCAATTAATATCGAGGTATCCTTCATCGTATAAAATTCCAAGACGAATATTGAAATGAAGACTCCTATAAGGGATATGGATGAGACGGCTATGGTGGCTAGAAACTCTGCCTCACTTGAGAGGGAGAACATAACAAAGGGTATTCCAAAGAAGGCTAAGCTTCCAAAAACGGTGCTTAGTATTAAGAGGTAGAATGTATCCCTTGAAAAGTGAAGCAAGTAATAGAGCATTAAGTATATGGAAACTGTTATGATTATGGGCGTTATACCAGCAATTATAAAGTTTACATCCACCCTTTCAATGGGCAACTCAGCTAAATCGATAAATAATAGGGCTGGCAGGGCGAAATAGTATACATACGCGCTTAGGATGCGTTCATCCCCAGCCCTTAAAATCCCAATCTTCCTAGAGAGAAAGCCTAAACCCATTAAAAGGTAGATTGGACATCAACTCATCTCCAACAGACCCTTTTTATTTTGAGCAATCATTATGTGGTTTTCTGTAGCAATATCGTTAATGCTTCTAAGATAAAAACATGGACCATACGAACAGGAATTGTCAGCATGTTAAAAACTACTTATAGCCGCTAGGAAAGCTGCCGTCAATACTGGCACAGTTAGGTTGTCATTTAATGGAAGGGGTAATGCTTCGATAATTACCGCTATTATAGCAGCCGCTATGGCTACCTTAGGGTTTGTATAAACTAGGGATGCAGCGAAGGCAACTATTAAAGCTGCGAGAGAGCCCTCTAAAGTCTTGCCCCTATTAAAGGGTAGCCTATGCCTTCCTAAAGTTGCCCCTATGAGAGTAGCTGTGCTATCTCCCATGGCGAATGCAGCTATACTAGCATAACTTACGGGGCTTGGAAATAAGAATAACGTTAGGAGTATGCCCAATGCGAAGAATATGGGGGCTGAATTAAACTCGTATAGCTCAGGTTCAGTGGCGGCATGCCTTATTATCCAAGACATGATTGGGATGCATTTACCTTCAAGCATAGCCA
>JAGTRA010000045.1 GCA_018396935.1 Candidatus Bathyarchaeota archaeon | reverse complement strand
ACATCAGCTATAGAGTCCCCAACCACAATACAATCACGTATATTTACGCCTAAGAGCTCAGCGCATTTTAAAAGCCCATCAGGGAAAGGCTTAGGGAGACTTGTATTTAAGGCAGTTAGAATGCAGCAGAAATATTTTGCTATACCAAATTTCTCAAGCTCAGCCCTCACACTCTCAGCCGAGACAAAGCGCATGGTTAGCAGAGCGAGTTTTGCCTTCATTGAAAGCTGCTCTAAAGTTTTATACACATTTGGGAAGGGTTTTGTAAGGCTGCCAGTTAGTTCATAGTACGTACTTAAATATACATCCAGAAAAGGCTTGATCTTATCTCTCGGCATATACCTATCAAGGGGTAACCCCTG
The DNA here is from genome assembly GCA_018396935.1 of Candidatus Bathyarchaeota archaeon. GTDB lineage: Archaea > Thermoproteota > Bathyarchaeia > Bathyarchaeales > Bathycorpusculaceae > DSZD01. Next base: position 7,498 of record JAGTRA010000045.1, on the reverse strand, counting down.
CTCTAAGCTTTTTGGAATTCCAAAAGCAGCTTCCTCGCTAAATTCTAAATTAATGGTTTTAAAAGCCCTTTTCGCAGCTTCACGATAAGCCTCTCTAGAATCCACCAATGTACCGTCCAAGTCGATGAGTACACCATAAGCTCTTAGTCTCATTATATTCCCTCATCCAATTTTGTAGTACAGCGCCTGTTCTCTTCGATAAGTTTTTATTTATGCTTTAACGTGTAAAGGTAACCCGTTCAAAGAGGGTATAATCTGAGGCGTGAGCATTAACCCATGGTGAGAAAAGCGAGAATACGCTTAACAAGTACAGATTACAAGAAACTTGAGGAAGTTTGTTCAGAACTTAAGGCTATTGCTGAGAAGACAGGGGTTAAAATGGTTGGACCTGTTCCATTACCCACTAAAAGACTTAGGGTTCCAGTTCTAAAAAGCCCCTGTGGTGAGGGAACATCAACTTGGGATCGATGGGAAATGCGCATCCACAAACGCTTAATAGAGATCGATGCTGAAGAGAGAGTCATGAGGAGAATAATGCGAATTCGTGTACCAGAAGAAGTCCACGTGACTATAGAGCTAATATAGGATATCTTCGCCTCTCATCAATCATATTATTATGTACATTGTCACCGTAAGGATTAGGCTTATAGCGAACAAGAAAACCCAAATTGGTTTACTCCATACGAGAATTTTGTAACCATCCAGTACCCCAAAAGGTAAGAGGTTTATCATGGCGATCCAAGCATTTACTGCGGCGCCGTATGACAAAATTGGATTCTTGAATATACTCCATAACGCAAGCATGCTGAGGGAGAGAATAATATTTACGGATGGGCCGGAAAGGGAAACTTTACCCATGCTCTGTTTGTTAGTGAAGCCAGCTATGAAAACTGCTCCTGGAGCAATTATCTTGAATATTGGGGAAATAATTGATAATGCAGTTAGGAGCACCCCCGTAAAAACCAGCCTAAACTCAGCCCACAACCCCTCTCTTTGAGCCATAAATTTATGAGCAAATTCATGAGCGATGAAAGAGAATAAAACTAGAACAGCGAATGCTAAAATCGAAGACAAGCCTTGAAAAACCAAAGCTCCTGGATAATATAAACCCATGGATAAGCCTATTCCTAAGATTAAGAGAGAGGCTATGGATAGGTGCTTTATCTCTTTACTGCTAAAACGTGGCTTTATTTGGAGTTTTAATGGGTAGATGTATGATTTTCTGACAGCATGCTGCTGAGCGGGACTTGTTAATAGCTGTGGTCTTCGCGGGGGGCGAGCTCTTTCAATTCCCGGACATTCATGATTTTCAGGAAGCCTATGCTCAATACAGAAAAAGCCTCCACAGTATGGACAGCGAAATGGTAAAGGGTCTTCCCGTTTACATTTTTTGCATTCCATCTTCTTTACACTTGTAAAGCTATTAGATTCAGGGCTTTAATATTTCTTATTAGGATGTAATCGATTAAAGATATAAAATGTGAAGGGTAAACCTAGCTATTACACATATCTATTATTGGAGGAGAGCAATGGAGCCATTTAGTTTCGTACATGCTGCAGATTTACACCTTGGATACTCCCAGTATGGGCTGGAAGCTAGAAGAAGGGACTTTGATAGAGTCTTTCAGGAGCTTGTGGATAAAACGCTGGAACTTAAACCCGACTTCATGATCATTGCAGGAGACATATTCCACACAGCACATCCATCAAATGTAACCCTAGAACACGCCGTAAAAAATCTTAACAGACTAAAAGAGGCTGGAATACCAGTATTAGCTGTAGATGGCTCCCATGATACAGCGCCAAATTCCCTTACAGGCACAATCTTAAACCCATTAGACGCGGTGGGATTAATATATTACTTGCCAAGGCATGAGGAATCTTACTGGCGAAAAAATAATTGCTGCTATGTTTATGGAGTGCCAAACTTTAGAACCCGTAGAAAAACAGAAGATATGCTCCCGAAGTTTTTGGGACAAAACAAGCCCAAACCAGAGAAGGACATATTTAACATATTCGTATTCCACATGGCCCTTGATCTCCCAGAGCTTAGTATTCCAGGCATGGAGGCTGAGGCCCCTGCGGAACTTATTCCAGAAGGATTCAATTATTATGCTGCAGGACACCTCCACAAAAGTTACATAGGCTCATTTAAGGGGGGCTTACTAGTCTATCCTGGAAGCACAGAGACCATAAGTTATGATGAAGCCAACAACGATAAAGGCTTCTACTATGTTGAAGTAAATAGAAATGGAGAAGCTACACCCCACTTCATAAAATTAGAGACACCGCGGAAATTCATCGTAGTTGAAAGGGATTTCACAGGTTTAACACCATCCAAAATCACTGAGTTAACAGTGGAGCTCGTAAAGGAGTTCGACCATGATGATGTAATAATAGTCCCTATTCTAAGGGGTGTGTTGCCAATTGAAGCGAAACGCGCAGAAATTGATTTGGCCAAAATAAGAGATGCTGCCAAAAGGGCGTTGATAGTACATCCAATTGTTATGTTACGTGAAAAAGAGGTCCCGGAGACTGTTATTCGATCAATATTCGAGGGTAAGTTCAAAGATTTAAAGACGAAGAGCTTCGAATACTTTCTAGAGATTTTTTCTCAACGCTATAAGCGCGAAGAAGCAGAAAAAATAGCTCGCATAGCTGTCAATCTAATTGAGCCCCTAGTTAAGAAGGAGGATGAGTATGTGAAAAAGCTTCTGGAGGAGCTTACGTCATGAACATAGAGGCTGTAGAGCTTGAGAATATCCGCTCCCACGTTAAAACTAGGGTTACTTTTGGGAAGGGATTTAATTGTCTAGTTGGAGGTTTGGGATGTGGGAAATCAAGCATACTTTACGCGATAGATTTTGCGTTATTTGGTGAACCGCTCGGCAAAAGTTATGAATATTTGCTGAGGGAGGGGGCTACAAGTGGCAAGGTAACCCTTTATTTTAGCCATAATGGCAAACGCTATAAGTTAGTTAGAGGTCTCAGAAGGGTTGGTAAAGGGATAAGCCAGAATTTTGATGATTTAAGGCTATATCAGGATGGCAGTCTTATAGCTAGCACTAAAAGTGATGCAGTAGAGGAGCAAATAAAGGCTATAACAGGTCTAGACAAAGAAATATTCCGCGAAATAATATGGGTAAGGCAAGAGCATCTGAAAGAGTTATTGAACATGACGCCTAGAGAGCGGCAGAGGCGTCTAGACGAGCTTTTCGGGTTATCGGATTACGAGATAGCATGGAGCAACCTTGCAGCATATCAAAAGGAGTATGAAGGAGAAAAACGGGCTTATGAAAAAGACTCGGACATCGTAGGATTACAGAGCCTAAGCACCGAGTACCACCGCCTAGTTGAAGAACTTTCGCTACTGGAGATAGACATACAAAAACTATCAAAAAAGCTAGAGGAAACGAGGAAAACGCTGGAGGAAGTTGACCGCGAGCTCAAAAAACTTGAGAGTTTAAGGGAATCTATTGAGGAGTTAAAGAGGAAGGAGGCGCAAATCCAAGCAAGCCTAGTCAGCGTTGAAGATTCATCAGCAACGTTAGCGGAGAAAATTGATGGTAAAAAGATCGCTATTGAAAATTTGAAACAGCGCATAAAGAACATACAGATTCAACTAGAGGAAAACAGGAGGAGATTAAAGGAAACAGGCATTGTTGAAGATTTACCCATTGAGAAGCTTCGAAATTATCTACTATCATTTGATGAGCAAATTGCCAGTTTAAAAGCAGAGCAGGAGGCCCTCCTTCAAAGCATAAATACCAACCAAAGGAGGGTAGCTTCCCTATCATCTGAAAGCAAATGCCCCGTATGTCTTCAGCCACTAGATGGTACATACAAAAATAACCTTATGAAGAAGTTATCCGATGAAAATGAGGAGAAAAAGAGAACGATAAGCCAACTTCAAATGGAAATTGCTGAGCTTCAACAAATAAAGGAAAAAGCCGCAACCGCCATCTCTAATATTCAAATTTTAAGCTCTAAACTGGAGGAGTTGCAAAAGTTATTAGAGGAGGAAAGCAAAGGGCTAGATAGCTTACTAAAGGAGTTCGATAAAAATCAAAAACGCGACAATCAAGTCAGAAGTCAACTTATGAAAGTAAGAGCGGAAATAAAAGGTTTTGATATTTCAGAGCTTGAAAAAACCAAAATTCGAAGAGACAGCATTTTTAGGGAGTATTACTCCCTTGACTCTGAGCTCCGCGCAAAGAAAAGCCGCAAAGAGGACATTATGCGCAGAATAGACGATCTTAAGGTGAGGATAGATAATGCTCAAAAAAAGCTAGAGAGAATGAAGAAGCTGGAGAGGACAATGGAGATAATTAGTAGCATAAGGGAGGCTTATAGAAGCATACAGCCAAAAATGCGAAGCGAATTCGTAAAGGTTCTTGGAAATTTCGTCCAACAAGTTTTAGATAGCCTTGTCGGGGATGAAAAAGGTCCAATAAACGTAGCAATAGACGAGGAATACACACCTTATGTAGTTAATGAAAGTGGAGCGCGAAGGGAAGTTTCCAACCTTTCTGGGGGAGAGCGTACGCTAATAGCATTTGCATATCGATTAGGGCTTGGACAACTTATAATGCAATCAAAGACCGGACATAGCTTAAGCTTCCTGTTGCTTGATGAGCCTACGGAAAGTCTAGGTCAGGAAGATGGATCCATTAACCGTCTAGCAGATGTTATATCACGCTTCAAAGCCGTCGAACAGATAATTGCTGTCACCCATAGTGAAGTATTTGCTGAAAAAGCTGAGCATGTCATTAAAGTTGAAAAGGAAGATAATCAGAGTAGAGTTATTATTGAGGAGAAAATCACCTAAAATCAACTTCTACAACTCTATTTTCCAGAACCCCAATATTTTCAATCTCAATTCTTACAATATCTCCATCTTTAAGGTATTTTGGCGCTGGCTTTAACGCGCATCCAACACCAGCAGGAGTCCCTGTAGCTATAATATCGCAAGGTTCTAAGGTCATAACGCGACTAAGGTGATGAACTATTTCCCGTACATTAAAAACCATTTTTGCCGTTGTAGAGTTTTGACGCAACTCACCATTAACCCATGTTCTAATGTGAAGGTTAGAAACGTCCCTAAGCTGGTTTCTTGTGACTATATATGGCCCTATAGGAGCAAAGGTATCGAAGCTTTTACCACGAGTCCACTGAATATCTTTAAACTGAATGTCCCTTGCTGAAACATCATTGAGTATAGTGTATCCGAAGATATAGTTTTCAGCTTCACTTATAGAAACATTCTTCGCTTTCCTACCCATAACAATGGCGAGTTCAGCCTCATAATCAAGATTCTTCACAAAACTTGGCTTTATTATACTCTCACCAGGCCCTATGATCGTAGTCGCAGGCTTTAGGAAAATTATCGGCTCGTCAGGTATTTTAGCCCCATGTTCAGTTATACTTTCTTCAATATGATCCAAGTAGTTGAGGCCTAAACAAATTATTTTCGGGGGACGCGTAATAGGGGCGAGAATTGTAACTGCAGATAATGGGCGCATGCAAGCTTTAAGCACATTCCGTGGAATTGTTTCGATAATCTTCTCCACTCTGCTAGCGAATTCTACTCCCCTTGCAATAAAGCCTTCAATGGTTGATGGAAATCTCTTACGTAAGTTTTTAGCAAGCTCCGGTAGACAAACTACATCATCTTCAATAAGAATGCCATATGAAACCTCATTGTCACATTTATAACGTACAAGCTTCATAACTCAGTCTCTCACAGACTACTTTTATGGCATAACTTAACATTGGGAGGATTAATTACTCACTTTGCTTTGGGATTTTCCGCTCCTTAATTATTAATACGTCATCTCCTCCGCTTATGACCCGATAGTACGGCTTTAACCCATTTTTATGAAGAAATTTCCTCAATAGAACTCGCATATATTCCTTAGTGCATTTTTCTCCTTCCAGCTTCATAGTATCAGATGAAACCTCTGGATTAACGCCTAACCTCGCTTTTATAAATTCTAATAGCTCATCAACGACTTCTTTACCCTCAACTTTAAGATCAGAAAGATCAACCTTAATCATTTCCATATCACCTCTCAACCGCTTTGATCATGCCAGCCTACGCTTGGAATTTATAATAACCCAATACCCTCCAAAGTGACTTATTAACGCTACTATTATTCTTCCCCCTAAATACGGTCAGCACCTCTTCTACCTGAATGGATATAACGCCTTACTAATGAATGTTGAAATTTTTGTCAGTCCGCCCGTCGAGAGTCATATCATAGCTTAAGCTCTATTGACTCCCTGACTCATCATCCAAAAGAATAAACTTGTAAAACGTTGATTTAAGCCATTCCGTGAAAGCACCTGAGTTTTTAAGCGAAATTTTATCAGTTGAATGTATCCTATGATTACCGGGGTGATGTTAATGGATGTTTTTGAGGCAATTAAGGGGAGGAGGAGTATAAGGGCTTTTAGAGACATCAATATACCGGATGATGTCGTTAAACAGTTGATTGAGGCTGCACGATGGGCTCCTTCAGCAGGCAACATACAACCATGGGAATTCATTATTGTAAGGGATCCAGAGATTAAGCATGCGCTAGCGGAGGCAGCTCTTGGGCAATTCTTCATTGAGGAAGCCCCTGTCGTCATTGTAGTATGTGCTGACGAAAATCGCTCAGCTCAAGGTTATGGCGTTAGGGGTAGAACCCTCTATTGCATCCAGGATACAGCTGCAGCAATACAAAATATTCACTTAGCCGCCTACTCCATGGGGCTTGGCACATGTTGGGTTGGCGCATTTCGAGAGGATGAAGTTAAAAGGATTCTCGGGATACCCTTTGGCATTAGACCAGTAGCAATTATACCAGTCGGCTACCCAGCTGAAAAACCAAGATACGTTGGAAGGAGACCCTTGGAGAGCATGATTCATTATGATAGGTTTTAAGGCGTCCCATCCAACTATATATAGTTGATTTATCTCCTCTTTATGGGGGAGTGGATTGCTCTACGCTGAAATAGCGAATGTATATGAGGAGATTGAAGCCACCACCAAGAGATTAGAAATGACGGATTTACTTGTAGGGCTACTTAAAAAAACGCCTAAAGAGATTATTGATAAGGTTGTGTACTTAACTCAGGGGAAGCTTTACCCGGACTTTGTTAAGCTTGAGATAGGTGTAGCTGAAAGGCTTGCAATAAAGGCTTTGGCGAGAGCCTCTGGAAGAAGCGAAGCCGAGATAGAGGATGACTTAAAGAAAAGCGGAGACATTGGCGAAACTGCCCAGAAATTTATAGCTCAAAAGAAACAAGTAACCTTCTTCCAGAAGCCATTAACGGTTCAGAGAGTTTACGAAACCCTTGATAAAATTGCTAGGACTACAGGTGAAGGAGCTATTGACGCAAAAATAGCTTTATTAGCTGGGCTGCTGGCTGATGCAAACCCGAGGGAGGCTAAATACCTCATGAGAACCGTTACCGGAAACCTTAGGCTAGGAATAGCTGACATGACCGTTCT
>JAGTRA010000044.1 GCA_018396935.1 Candidatus Bathyarchaeota archaeon | reverse complement strand
GAGATTCAACAATGAAGTGTACGGACCATATAGTTTCCCATACACAATAACTTTCAATTCTCTTTGTGAGATTCGATATTCTCGAGTCTCACTTAAGAAACAAGAAAAGACTATCTTTCAATTCTCTTTGTGAGATTCCAAGATGCCCCAAGTACGAGCCCCTAGAGGGGGAGAGGCATGCTTTCAATTCTCTTTGTGAGATTCATCGTGTCTGTGCCGAAAAGCGGCACGTACCGGCTATACGCTTTCAATTCTCTTTGTGAGATTCCCAGGCTCTCAGGCAGGTGGAGGCGTCGAGCCTGCCGTTCCACCTTTCAATTCTCTTTGTGAGATTCCCGGTGCCCAGCCTGAGCAAGCAGGCGCTCGAGTGGGCTGACTTTCAATTCTCTTTGTGAGATTCAACGATCACAGCCCAGGGCTTGGAAAGCCTCTATGGCAACCTTTCAATTCTCTTTGTGAGATTCTAAAGGCTACAGTGATATTCCATGACAGGCTTATGCCCTGTACTTTCAATTCTCTTTGTGAGATTCCGAGGGGTTTTCTTGTTCTGTTTTGTTTTTTGGGTGTTTTTTGTATATAAGTGTTTGGGGTGTTGCTTCGGTGGTGGCTAATCTGCATTCAGGATACATGCCATCACCGAAGTATGCAGCGAGGGATGTTTTTCCAGTGGATTTTTATGTGTTAATCTTTAGCGGGGTAGGAGTTTTATTAGTTCTTGGGTTCTTTCTTCGAGGATTTGTTTTAGTATTTTTTCGTGAGCTTGGAGTTTCTTTCTTATGGTTCTTGGGTAGGGTTTTAGGTTTTGGCTGTGAATGTAGTTTGGGGGGAGAGTTTCTACAAGTTGCTTATAGCTTGGTATTGTTTTAGTTTGCTTGTAGATTATCCAGGCTTCATAAAGTGTTGGTCTTAATGTGTAGCTTGCTGGGTTTAGGAGGTTTATGCCGCAGCAATTTTTAGCTGTTTGTAGTTCATAGAGGCCTTCTTTACACATGGAGAAGGCTAAGCCATACTTAGAGCATAAGTCTCTTAATTGTTTATAAGTGCTTATTCTCCACTCTAGTTTAGGTCTTAAAACCTTAGATGGAGTTTCCACTGTAGCTGAGTAGTCTTCCCAGAACCCTATCTCCTTATATTTTTGGGAATCCTTAGCTAGAGTTGAGTATATATTAAAATTTTCAATTTCATCCCTTAGGGCTTCAGTAATAATTTGCTTGGCGCCAATGTACTTAGCTTGTTGAATTGTTAATTCAAGATCATGCTCCATTAATCCAGGAATAAGTGGTTGAAGCCGTAGAATTACGGGTATACCTTCCTTAGACATTTTTTCAGCTGCATCTAGTCGCTCTTGCGGTGGAGGCGCTTTAGGCTCAAGCTTTTTGGCTAACTCCCCACTTATTACGGATACGGAGACTTGAAAGATTAACAGGCCACGATTACATAACTTTTCTAAAAGAGGCAGGATATTGATAGCTATATTTGGAGCTTTAGTATTGATTATTAAGGGAATATTATATTTTATGCAGAGTTTAATAACGTGCTTAGAAGCGCCCTTCTCTAACTCGATAGGCTGAAAGGGATCTATAAGGGTTGAAAGCCTAAATGGCATAGGCGTTAAACCCCTCTTATGGATAGCCTTAAAAATTCTCACAAGGCTTTGAATCATATTAGGCGTCGGCGCTAATGTCGCGGGATCCGCCATTCTATACCAACGGCCAAAGCAGTATATACATTGATGCATACATGATGTATAGGGCTCGATTCTTAAGAGGGAGTAACAGTATGGACTAACGTTTACGCTGGGATTAACTACCAAGCTTTCCATTACTTAAGCCCTAAAAATAATGTAGCTCTGGGAGGCTAAAGCCCTTGTCGCATTTAGATGGGGGAGAGCTAAACAATATAGTCAGGCTTCCGCCTTCTAGCAAGCTTAAGAGCCTCCCTAATCATTTTCAAGTCAAATTCATCAAGCATTTCTGAAGCATTTCGCCTCTTCTTCATAAAGCTCTCCCTCCAATTCATCAACGATAATTACAGCTCCATTATTTGGGTCTTACCCCTCTACAAGAGCTACTCCTTAGCAGGGTTTTCAATCAATCGCCTCATAATTTACGCATCTTTAAGCTTAAAAAGCATCAATTATAAAATTTTAGCAAGCTTAAACGAGGGTAAATTATGGAGCGTAGGGAGAGAATAAGAATATCCTTTGAGTCAGGAATCACTGTTGAATGCGAATTAAAACTCAAAGAGTGCCCAAGAACCGTTGAAGCCCTCTTGAAGGCGCTGCCCATTGAGTCAAGAGCTGAGCTTTGGGGCAAGGAAATATACTTTGGAGTCCCCTTTAGGGTTGGCTATGAAAATGCTAAAGACGTCGTTGACTATGGGGACGTAGCCTATTGGCCTGAAGGGCCAGCCCTCTGCCTCTTCTTCGGACCAACACTATCAAGCCCGTCACCCAACAACTTCACGCCCTACGCCCCAGAAAACGGAACGGGTAGAGACCGTAACGATCCAAAAGTGCTAGAGAAGGTTGAAGAAGGAGAAAAAGTAAAGGTTGAAAAAGCCTGAGGAACCTTTAACCCCATTTTTTAAACACATTAATCGCTCCATGGTAGAAAATTATGGTATTGACGATGTAGGATGAAAATGCCCCACGAAAAGTTAAGGAAAGACAGAGGATTGAAGCTTGATACCACGATTAAACATTTCAAGCTCAACAACCCTTTATCCGCTTAAAAACTCAAAACAAAGCCTTTAACGAAAATAAGGGCATCAGCAACCTTATTATTCCCGTAAAAAGAGGCGCATAGCTAATGGAAATAGTTCACTTAGGGTTTATTGTCAGTCTGCTGGCAGGTTTAGCTACTGGAGCTGGAGCACTTCCAATGCTTCTTAAGAAGAATTTTTCTGACGATACCCTTGATGTTTTGCTGGGTTTTGTAGCTGGAGCCATGCTTTTCGTGGTTATAGACGAAATGGTTCCTGAAAGCCATGAGAAGGGCTTTGGCAGGAAAGCTACTTTTGGATTAATAGGCGGCTTTGCTTTAATGATGCTTCTGGACAGCTTATTCACATAATTGGAAGGCTAATTTTTGTAAGTATACTGAAGTCGCTTAAAGTAAAAAATATGCGCTTAAAATGGGCAAAGTCAATGAAAAGGAACAGCCATTTCAAATGCGAAATCTATGTTTTTAGGATTTAGTTGCAATTTCGATTATTCTAGATATTTCTGCTGTTAGTGCTTCGGGAAGCCCCATAATACTTGCGTCCATGAAGCCCCTTACTATTAGGGATGTCGCCTGCTCCTTAGAGAGTTTCCTTGTCATTAAATATAGAATTTCCTTCTCTGATATTCTGCCTATTGCGGCTTCATGGGTTATTTCCACGCTTTTGCTTCTTGCAATTAATTCGGGGATGGATTGGATAAATGATTCATCATCTAATATAAGCCCCTTACATTCTAAGTGTCCCCTACACTCCCGCCCATTTCCCTCAATGGAGCCTCTAACAATTATTTTTGAGCCTTCCCTTGTAACTGCCCTACTAATCATTTCAGCTCGGCTTTCGCTACCATCAAGTACAGCCTTTGATCCAGCATCTATAAAGGATCCCCTGTGCCCGTATAATATACTGTTAAAAATAACTTTTGACCCTTTTCCTCTACAATAAGCCACGGGGTACATTTGTACATCCATTACGGGTCTTAGGCAAATGTAATTAGAAACGAAAGTTCCGTCTTCCTCTATTATAGATGCGCTCCTAGGTCTTACGACGGTTTCATCCCCCCACTGATGCACCATCGTTGAGTTTAAGTAGGCTCCACGTTTAACGTAAACCTCAGTTACACCTATGTGAGTTGCTTTTCTGACTGCGGAGTGTTGAAGACAGCTTGTTATTAGATGCGCTTTAGAGTTCTCTTCTGCGATTATGATATTATGAATTCGTTGTTCCATGCCTTCCTGAGTTATCATTAAGCATGATTGAAGTGGAAAAAGCACCTCAGCGCCGGGCAAAATCCTTAGGAAGTATCCTCCGCTTAAGTCTTCTGCAACCTTTTTCGTAAAAAAGTCGCTACTTTTTTGGATAGCATTCCACATGTAATCGCTGAGCCACTCATACCTTTGAAGCGCTTCTCTTATGTCCATAAGTTCTATTTTGCCCTTAAAAAGCTCGTTTACGCTAGAATATAGGGTAGATTGGTCTACATGGAAGAAGGTTCCAGCTCGCTCTTCCTCTCTTGCAACTCCAACGCCATAAGCTTCCATTAGAACATGGCGAGGTACTTTTTTTAGGATTTTACTTTCATCCAAACTTACCACTTTTCTTCACCCTTCATTTGGCATTTAATGCATCCTTCATATCCCTCGCGTTTGATGTCCTCATAAACGCGTTTAGGATTCATAAAACAGTAAAGTTTGCCATTAAGCAGTACACATCCATACTTAGCTTTTATGTAGTCAAGTATATCGCCCTTATGAGTTACAACAAGGGCTGAGGCCCCACTAGATTCTATATACCGTTGAATTTCACCAGCAATAATCTTTAAGCTTTCAACATCAACCCCAGAATCAGGCTCATCTAAAAGCATAACCTTAGGCTTTAAAAATAGTAACTGCAGGATTTCAGCCCTTTTCCTTTCACCACCAGAGAAGCCTACGTTAACCTCTCTATTTAAGAAGCCCTGGAGCCTAAAATGCTCAATAAGGCGTATCTCCTCTGCACTAAATTCATCCTCTGAACCTTTTCCTAAACATAGCTTTAAAAGATCCACAAGTTTTACGCCGGTAACTTCTGGTGGTGTCTGAAATCCAACACCAATACCTAGCCTAGCTCTCTCCTCCACGCTTTTTCCCGTAATATCCTCGCCCATGAATATTATTCTCCCCGAAACAATCCTATACCCAGGCAACCCAGCTATAGCACTGATCAACGATGTTTTCCCAGAGCCATTAGGACCAAATAAAACGTGAATCTCACTACTTCTAAGACCGAAACTTACATCCTCAAGTATAAGCCTATCCTCCAATTCAACCCTTAGATTTTTAACCTCCAATAAATAGTCCATGACCCATCAACCACGAAGACAACTAACCACCAGTAATAAGCATTTTGCTAGCATATAAGTCAAGGTTAAATTATGACATGCCCTCTAGATAGGCAAATAATAAAAAATTCCACATGCTCAAGGGATAAATGGAATTCAGCCCCGAACGAAAGCAACCACAGCCATAGAAAGCCATAAACAAACCATCAACAATAAGATTATAATCAAGCGTATAAGATGCTGCAGGAAAAAAGAAAAATAAGCAGCCCATGATTAAAAATGGTCAAGGCTACCACCAAGTGGCCGAGGTGAGGTAGCCTGGAAGCCTACGGGCCTGTGGAGCCCGGTGCCCGGGTTCAAATCCCGGCCTCGGCCCCATTACCTCTAGTTCTGGCGCCCTTCGCTTTAAAGCCCACGCGTACAGAGTCTAATGTGACCGCGGACATATATGATGTTGATAAGAGACTTAAAGCTGCAAGGTCTAGGCTCAACAGCTTAGAGCATGGTGGCTGTTGAGTTTAAGGCCTAGCGAACTACTGTCTGAACTTGGTGCACGGAAAAACTGGCGTTAAGAGGATTCCACTTGTCTCTTAACAAGTTTCCTAGAATGTAGTAACTCAATGTATCACTCTTGAAGCTATTGATAAGTGATACCCATAGGGGTGCATCCACATCATTTTAGTTGTTGTTTTATGTTTAAGTCTCATTTTTATTGTTATTGTGGCTATTGCTGTGAGTATTATGGCTGTTGTGATGCTTATTATTATTGCTTGTTGGTTGGTTTGTGGATTTGTTTCTTGTGTGGGTGGAGCTGGTTCTCCCCCTCCTCCATATCCTCCTGAGAGCTCTCTTTTGAAGACTTCACCTGTGTCAGCCCATATGAAGACCCTTACTCCGCCTACTCCGGCTGGATATGCTTTTGCTAGGCATAGGTAGACTTCCCAGTATGGGTATAGCGTGTAAATGTCGTTTCCGCGGTAGTCTGTATCTAGGTAGACGTATAGGGGCTCATTGAGGGCCGTTAGGTTTCCAATAAGTTTGCCATCAGACATATAGGTTAGGTCCCTTATGGCTTCCTTGGCGATGCGTACGGCTTCCTCCCCCGTTGAAACCTTAAGCTTTGAGCTACCAACCTGATAGATGTCCCATTGATCGGAGAAGTGTATGTCGCGTGGGCCTATGGTGAAGCCCACCCCCTTCTGCCTAAAAACCACACAGTTCTCCACATACTTCCATTCAATGTAGGTTGTGTTCATCTCCGGATAGGCCTCGCAGGGCTCGATAACAATAGACATTTTAACGCTTTCAACAGTTTTTATGAGGCCTGTCAGCTCTATGGGGTCTCGATGCCTAGGCGAGTATGAAGGGTAGAATTCGCTTGCCTTAACCCTGCCCAAATCCTCCATCCTAACATTAGACAGCATGTCAAGCATACTCCCAATGTAGCTCTTCTCAGTGAAGCGCCAGTACCTCTCAAGGAAAACCTTAGCCCACTCAATAGGGTTATGCAAAGCTTCCTCAATTATGGGGTGTGAGCCACTGTGAAGGGAAAAGCTGCAGATCGCTAACCTTCCACCCTTAAAAAAGAAGCTCACTACTAGTTCGCTTTCAGCACTTCGCATCTCATAACTAATGTCAAGCCATCCTGCAGGGGCGCCAAATGCGACAGGAGCCTCAACCACCCGCACCGAAACATTATACTTTGCCACGTCGATCATAAACACATCCCTAATGAAGGCCCATCCATACTGCATAAGCCTTGAAGCCTCCTCCCTAGTAATCGTGAAGAGCTGCTCCACCTCAACTTTAAGCTCTGAAGCACTCACACAAGCTATAGGATGAACTATCAAACTAGACAAAAGGGACAACAGCAACACGAAGATCATGACGCCTTTCATATTTCATTTAATTTAAAATGAACATAAACTTTACACTCCGCCCCCTTCATGCACAGTGCTTGTATATAGAATTGAGGAGTCTTCGCCTTTCAATCTTAAGAGGTTAGGATAGGCTCTAAGCCCCCTACAGATCCTGAACTGAGCAGGGATTAAAGCTGGCGCTCACGCTTAGGAAACTTATCCTTATCCAATATGCAAAGTTTGGCGACTGCCATGTTACATCAACGCTTATGCAGGTCACCATTGACTATTTATCGTTTTTAATGTGCTTACAGCGTAGAAGGTGTCTTCGAAGGTGGATATTCCAATGTCTGACCTTGCAAATCCGCCATTTGCGTTTTGGCATTTGAGAACAAGTTCGGCTGTCTGCTGTGGGTATCTTAGGCGCTCCCCGAGGAGATTGAGCGCCGCCGCCCCATAGTATATGTGCTCCATGTATGGGGTGGAAGCGCTCGGAATAACTGTAAAGCCTCCATAGGGCTTTTCACAAGCCCTAATATATCCTAGGGTTTCTTTTAATAACTTAACTGGATATCCGATATTGGAAAGTGAGGCTATAGCATGGTAGGTGGAATTTAAATTTGAGCATCCGTAAGCTCCAAAACCGCCGTCATTATTTTTGAAGCTTAACAGCCAATCTATAATTTTTTCACGATTAACTTTCACGCCAACCATGTTGGCAAGCTCAGTTGCCATAAACACTGATAGAAACTCTGAGGCTACTTCTGCATGAACGTCAACGGCTCCAAACTCGCCCCTGATAATTGGCAAAGAAAGAATAAACTTCCTCAAGTGTTCCTTGTTCGGTTCTTCGCCACATAATTCTAGGGCTTTAGCCACATAATAATGAGAGTAGAGAATGTCTGGAACAAAGCCGCGCAGCCACTTAACAGTCTTCTCAATATTTGGAGAAGGAGAACCTAACAAA
>JAGTRA010000043.1:1442-8008 GCA_018396935.1 Candidatus Bathyarchaeota archaeon | reverse complement strand
TTGATTTTTTTCAATAACCCTATTGTATGTGTGCCGAATAAGCTGTTCTAAGAGTTGCATAACGTCCTCAGCTGTTGCAAAGGCCTGCTCAATATCTATGGAGACAAACTCGCTTAAGTGTCTACGTGTATGTGATTCCTCTGCCCTGAAGAATGGCCCTATCTCAAAGACTTTCTCTAAACTCATAACTAATTGTTCTTTATATAACTGTGGACTTTGAGCTAAAAATGCCTTTCTTTCAAAGTAATCCACAGAAAAGAGAGCAGCTCCCCCTTCTGTGGCGGATGCAATAATGCGTGGTGTATGAACTTCTATGAAACCTTCATTTATTAAGAACTCTCTTATTCTCCTACGGCCTCTACAGCGGTATGTTGAATTTTAAAGATCGCTATATTCTCCTCTCGGCATAGGTCTAATGCCCTTGCATCGAGTCTGGCGTCAATTTTTGCTGGAACTTTCCCAGTAATATCTATTGGAAGTTTGGCTGCTGATGTATTGAAGATTTTTACCTCAGTCGGAATTACCTCAACGCCTCGTGGCGTCATATCAGTCTTTTTGACTATTCCTTTGACGCCTATACAATATCTTCTTTGTAGCTGCTCAATTTTTGATAATACTTCTTTAGTAGCTTTTTTTCGCGGAACTGTCAGCTGCACGGTTCCCTCCCTGTCTTGTAAAATTATGAATATTAAGCCGCCTAAATCTCTGACTTCATAAACCCATCCGAAAAGTGTTACTTCCATTCCATCTAGTTCTGGTTTGATCTCTGAGCAGTAATGGGTCCTTTTCCAATTGCCTATAGGGTCTAAGTCCATTTACTTCACTCAAACCTACCTAGCGAATTCTACGCGTAAGGTTAAGTTGCGTACTTTATGAGCTATCTCCTTAAGATCTTCAATGTTGAATGGAGGCTTGTCCCCTCTACCTTTCAAAATGACTCTGGTTTCAGTTGTTCCATCAGGCAACCATATTGTGTTTATTGTGATTATGCTTAAGGGTGCAAACAGATCCTCAAGGAACTTTCTTTCATCGGATCCATGCTCCAGAACTCTTATCACTTTCCCGGTCTTCTTACCCAAAGCTTTAATAATCTTACCACCATGGCCTAGAAGACGCGGTACATCTCCTCTGCCTACGATTATAGCTATAGTATCCCGCGCCTCTACTGCCTTATGAAAATGAACATTTTGAAGAGAAGGATACGTATTTTCCAAGGAAACAAGTAAGCGAGCTATTTCCAAGTCTAACTGAGTGAGCTCTCCAGACTTAATTTTTTCCGAACATTTCTGACATAGTATTCCGCTTTTTAGACAGAAGTTGCATAATGCTGTCTTCACTCAGAAACACGCCCTCCAGACAAATAAAAGGAGGGGCGGCGGAGCTTTATGCATCGGATTGCTGACTTAGCGTTCTAATGTTATCTCGATGGTGCTAACGTTGGTTGGTGTGCCACCTTCTTCTCTGGGCGCTACCTGCTCGGTGCCTATAGTCACTTTTTTGACTTTAACGTCTGGTAGGAATCGGCGCCTAACAACTTCTACGACATCAACAGCTCGACTTATAGCTCTGCCCCTTGCTTTTATATTAACCTCTTTCGCTCCGCCGTGGAACAGGGTTATACAAGCCAGCACATAGTTCATTACTGGCTTCTTCCCGATTAACACTGAGTTACTCTCTGTCATTTTTACCGCCTCACTCCTTCTTTGCATTTATGTTGCTTTATTTAGCATTTTATCGGTAAATAAATATCTTATGGTGTAGATTTTCAAAAGATATCCTCAGAAAAGTATATTTAAAACATTTTCATGTGACTTGTGAAGAGATGAAGGAAGATGCCGATAACCGATCCGATGAAGAAAGCCTTAGCACAAAAGCGGCGGCTATACGTTAAAATATGTAGAGAGTGTGGCGTGAGAAATTCTCCATCAGCTGTGAAGTGTAGAAAATGCCGTAGTAAAAACCTTAGATGGAAGAAACGAGAAATAATCAAGTAAGTAACTCAGTTACATATTTGTATGGTATTAACCTCCAAGGTTTATTGAATAAACAATTTTCCGACCTAAAATGTGCCAACATGCATCAATCTACATAATATACGATGACATTCATTGTGTAGAGAAAAAGTGGGGTGGGGGATTATAGTGTTATGTTAAACATCAGTTTTTCTACTAGTTCCTTGTATCGATTTCTGATAGTTACTTCTGTTACTTGGGCAATCTCTGCTATTTCTCTCTGTGTTTTTCTTTCACCAGTTAGTACAGAAGCTATGTAACTTGCTGCAGCTGCTATTCCTGTGGGCCCACGGCCTGATGTCAGCTTTAATTCTTTAGCAACTGCTAGGATTTTATGAGCTATTTCCTCAACTTTACCTTGCAGCGTCAGTTGGTTTGAAAATTTAGTTACATATTGACTTGGCTTTATGGGTGGTATGTTAAACCCAAGCTCTTTTATAAGAAAACGGTAGCTGCGCCCTATCTCTTTTTTGTCGACATTCGACGCTTGTGCTATTTCCTCAAGAGTCCTTGGCAAACCGCATTGTCTGCATGCCAAATACACTGCCGCTGATGTCATTCCTTGAATTGACCTACCACGTATGAGTTTTTCTTTAACAGCCTTCCTATATATCAGGGAAGCCGTCTCTAGGATGTTCTTTGGAAGACTTAAATTGTTTGCAATTTTAGTTATTTCTGATAATGCAAAGGCGAGGTTGCGCTCAGTAGCATCAGAAACCCTTATCCTACGCTGCCATTTCCTAAGGCGATAAACCTGTGCTCGTTGTCCAGGCGACAGCCCCTTTCCGTAAATATCCCTGTCATGCCAATCAATCATCGTGGATAAGCCTTTGTCATGTATCGAATAGGTTAAGGGCGCTCCAACCCTTGTTCTCTTAGCCTTTTGTTCGTCGTCGAATGCCCTCCACTCCGGCCCTCTATCGGCTATTTTGGCTGCTACGACGCAGCCGCAGTCCATACATACCAGTTCTGCACACTCATAATCGCGCATAAGTCTCGTACTGCCGCATTCTGGACATGACTGAATGTTAATTTGTTGAGCGGCTGTTCTAGGATCTGATTCCGCGACTTCTAAATCATCCAAATTCTACCATCTCCCCTTAACTTTACTGCGGGGGAATACATACAACAGCTTGTTAACAAGATTCTCCGGCTTAGTAGTCTTGGGTTTAACTGCTGCGTATGGTGCTGAAACAGGTCCAAAAATGTCAAAAACTTCCCCAACTACATTCAAATTTTCATCTACGACTTTATCGCCAATTTTAGGAAGGTTTTCAATTTTAACTATAATGTTCCCGCTTGAGCTTATGTGGAGCGCTGAGCCTAATCTAATCAAGCTTTCAAAGACCCCTTAAAACAGGAAAGTTCAAGGAACCACTTTATTTAAGTCTTTCTACCTTAGTTTTTGTAAAGATTCTGCTTTAACTGTCGAAACATTCATAAATAGGTGATGTTGATAAAGACTGTGCATTAAGTGGGTGAGGCCTATGCCTAAACCATTCTATGTAAAGTTTGAGGTTCCGAAGGAGGTTGCAGATGCGGCCTATGAAGCCCTCCAAATAGCCGCAAAGACAGGCAGTGTTAAAAAAGGTACTAATGAAACCACAAAAGCCGTTGAACGCGGACTTGCAAAATTGGTGGTGATAGCAGAGGATGTTGATCCTCCTGAAATCGTGGCTCATCTCCCCTTGCTATGTGAAGAAAAGAAGATACCTTACGTCTTTGTGCCAAGCAAAGAGAAAATAGGAAGCGCTGTAGGAATAGAAGTTCCTGCAGCTTCAGCATGTATAATAAACGAAGGCGAATCTGCTAGTCTCGTAAAGGAAATAGTTAAGCGTATTGAAAATATTAAGAAAGGCGCTTAACAATGAGTCAGTCAAAAGAAACAATTGAAGAAGAGTTAACTCCTGCAGAGGTCATTCAAATCATTGGTCGTACAGGGGTTACTGGTGAAATTACGCAGGTTAGAGTCCGTATCCTGGAGGGCAAGGATAAAGGCCGAATAATAACGAGAAACGTGAAAGGCCCTGTTCGCCTTCAGGATATTTTAATGCTTAGAGAAACTGAGAGGGAAGCGAAGAAGATAACAAGGTAAAACTTTATTTAGGGGGTTCGGTTTGCCGAGATTAAGGAAGTGCTCTTTCTGCGGACTTGAGTTTCCTCAGGGAACTGGGATGATGTATGTTAAAAACGACGGTACTGTTCTTTGGTTCTGCTCTAGTAAATGTAGAAAGAACTCATTAGAGCTTAATAGAGACTCACGTAAACTTAAGTGGACTGCCTACTACGGAAAAGAGGAGAAAGGAAAAGCTTAGCTTTCATAGTTCTACGAATTAACCGATGCGCTGGCGATTATCTCCCACAATGGTTTGTTATAGATGCACCCGATATCTGGTGCTCTCATATTCCCGTTAAAGTAGCTATAAGCTCTCGCTCTACATCCCCCGCATATATATTTATCTGGGCAGCTTCCACACCCGACGTTTCCATTCCTTGTTTTATAAGTTTCAAGTTCCTCCCTATTCCTTAACATCCATAAAGTTTTGTTTTCATCCCAAATTTCTTCAAAATCATCATTTAAGATATTTCCTATGACGGTGTTCTCATTTGTTGGGAAGAAGACGCAGGGTTTTATATCCCCATTTGGCTCGATTGCACAGTAAAGACGTCCAGCTCCGCATCCTCCCAAGAAATTTGCTACGTTTTCAACTCCTTTTTTTGCGGCGTAATGCGCTTCGACCATGAAGTTTTCACCCATTTTCTTTGCAAGATCCCTTGTAACTCCTGCATATTGCGGGCATGTGCTGAAAAATCTATCAACTTTTATCTTCGTACTGCCCCTCTTAAATTCTTCTTCCTTTGCTTGGAGGTAGAGACTTATTACTTCCTTTCCTATCAATTGTAGGACATGTAACCGTTCCTCGGGTGTCAGATCTAATTCTATATGCTCTTTAGCTCTTCCAGTTGGTATGTAATTGAAGTGTATAAATCTCACTCCTAATTCTTTTGCCAGTTGTATTATTTTCTCTGTTTCATTGAGATTTTCCCTATGTATAACTGTAGCTATACAGGTGTCTATCCCCTCGTTAACGCAGTTTTTCACTCCCTCAATAGCTTTTTCAAAAGCTCCAGGTACGCCTCTAAATTCATCGTGGGTTGTTGCTGAGGCTCCATCGATGCTTATCTCTATGTAATCCACACCTGAATTTTTCAGTTTTTTGGCATTATCTCTAGTTAAAAGTGTTCCATTAGAAGCTAAACTAATATATGGAATTCGCTTCTTAGCGTAAGCTGCCAATTCAAAGAAGTCTTTTCGTACAAGGGGCTCTCCACCACTAAATGATAAAGCCGGAATGCCTATGTTTGCTATGGTTGAGAGCTTATCTATAACTTGTTTTGCTTCATCCGTTGTTAGCTCTTTCCTTTCACTTTTACCAGCGTCTTCATAGCAGTGCTTGCACCTAAGGTTACATTTATAAGTAAAATTCCATACGACCTCAAAAGGTCCTGCTGGAACGAATGGTATCCGTATACCGTACTTTTCCACACCTCGCATCATTAAACCAAAGCCCTTGAACCAAGCTCCACCATATTTATCCTCTATAAATTGTTTTTTCATGAAGTTTTTGTCTACCTTTAGTAGCAAACTGCTAACTTGGTAAAATGGCTTGGCTATTTTTCTGCTTATGCTTCTACATGTGGAGCATAGAGGAGGCGCATTGCCTAGGAAGTCACTTAACGAGTTAAGCAATAAATTGCCATCATTTGGGCAGTTCTTATCAAAAAAGCTTATAATGCGTCTTAAAAATGGGTTAATCGTAACTGAAAAAACCATATTTTCAATAGCGTCTAAATGCATTCTTTATACCTCCACATTCTAAGAACATTCTTCGTTGATGCGGCAATGATGACATTATCAGTTATTAAATTCTCTGATATATCATTTCTGGACATATAGTTTCATGAAATTACTATTATTCCTCTGAGAGCGATGCATTGCAACGATATAGAGTCATTAATTGGTAGCGGGGGGTCGATTTGAACGACCGATCTCCGGGTTATGAGCCCGGCGGGTTCGTCCTGGCTACCCCACCCCGCTATCTTAATGCAAAGTTAAACTGTCTTAAATTCTTTTAGGCTGCTAGAAAGGTTTATTTGGTATTTTTCTTTAGTCGATTTTGGTTTAAATCATGGACAGGCCCTATTTTCGTGTGCTCCTTACCCCATCTCTTTGTGATCCCATTCTTATAGAAGGTCTTCCGGGAATTGGAAATGTCGGTAGAATTGCCACTAACTTGTTGATGAAGTTCTATGGCGCAAAACCTTTTGCTGAATTATATGCGCCATATTTTCCAGACTATGTTTCCGTTAGTTCTGATGGAATCTGCCGTCTACCTAAATATGAGTTTTATGCTGCATCATCAAATGAACATGACCTTATCATATTAACGGGTGATACTCAGCCATCTTTCGATGATGTTGTTGCTCATTACGAGATTTGTAGCGCTATCCTTGATTTTGTTGAAAAGTTTGGTTGCCGTTTTATCATAACCT
>JAGTRA010000043.1:870-1419 GCA_018396935.1 Candidatus Bathyarchaeota archaeon | reverse complement strand
ATGTAGCTGCAACTTCTCCAACATTAGCCACAGAGTTTATGAAGAGAGGCGCCACAGTATACAGCAAGGGTAGAATAGTAGGGGCAGCTGGTCTTCTCTTAGGTCTGGCTAAGGAGAGGGGAATAGACGGTTTATGTATATTGGCTGCAACTTCAGGATTTGAAGCAGATCGCGGTGCCGGCTTTTCAGTTTTCAAGTTTTTGATTAAAATCCTGGGGGATAATGTAAAGGAAGGGTTATATAAGTAAGATTAATGTTTTTGTTTAAGGTTAAATGTTAAGTTATCGGAGGTCTAGAATGTCTGAAAGTGTGAATCTGCGAAACGTCTTACTTATTGTTTTAACAGCTGTGTTGCTATTCGCTGGACCTACTTATGTTATTTTCATTTTGGTGGATATTCTTAGAGTTAACTATTTCGTGTCATTAGTTTTTGGTTTTGGGCTGTTCTTGATAGGATTGGCTCTACTATTTCGACTCTTGAGGGACAGGGTTATTCCATAAAAGTGCCTCAGATACCCCAGGGGGCATCATCCATCAGTCCATATGTTC
>JAGTRA010000043.1:0-860 GCA_018396935.1 Candidatus Bathyarchaeota archaeon | reverse complement strand
GGCGTGTTACAATATTATAGTTTATAATTAAAAGCTTTTGATGGATTCTGAGAAAGCAAAGCATATAAGATGTAGTAAGATGTAATATTATCGACCGTGGGGAAATTATGGAAAATGGAATCCTGAAGAAAAGCAAAGTTTCACCTAAAAGGACAACTATCGTTTTGGAGGATGAGGAGCGAGCATTTATCGATACACTTATCCGGGAAGGAAAGGAATCGGGCATAAAGCCCTTGATATCTAAAATGCTCGATATTTACCGAAGCATGATGATATATGATTGGCGTTTTCCTGGCGAGTATTACTGTGGCATTAGCCGCATAGCCTTCATGAACCTAGAGTTGGTGAATATTCTTATCCAGAACATCCCTAGGGAAAAGTGGAGAGAGATTGGGAGAAAGATGGGTGAAGCGGCTAGGGTTTCTATGGAGGCAACTATCGGTATTCAGTTTTCAAGTCGTAGCGATTGGTTAGAAGCCCTTAAGAGATTAAGAATTCAAGGATTTGGGGACTTCTACCTTAAGGATAAATATCTCTTAGTTAAGGCTCCATTCATTAGCGAATCAGATATATGGGCGGGTTTTTTTGAAGGTCTTTTTGGAGTAAAAATAGAAATTAAAACTCAGACACCGCCTTTCGTTTTCGAGATAAAATAATCTTGGCGTTTCATCCATTTCGGATTTAAGAGACTTCGTAGCATGATACTATTGGAGGTAAGTGGTAATTGCGTGAGGCAATGCTTTACGAAAGGTTAGAAGGTAACGCGGTTAAATGTAACTTATGTGGTAGGCGATGCATGATCAAGAATGGCGAATCAGGTTTTTGTCTCGTTAGGAAAAATTTAGGGGGAGTTTTGTATT
>JAGTRA010000042.1 GCA_018396935.1 Candidatus Bathyarchaeota archaeon | reverse complement strand
AAACTCCATAGTAATAGATGCTGAGCAAAGTTTTGTCTCCCTTGGTCTATTAAGGGATATAGCCTCCATGATGGGAGGCAAATACCTCCGTTTAGAGGAGCTGGATGCTACAGCCATCGCATCCGCCGTTCGAGACTTAAGGGTGTAGAGGGAGGTGGGAAAATGGCTATTCAAAAAGGTGTGTTGGCCGTAATTCTAATAGCCTTGGTAGTGCTAGCCGCCTATGCTATATATACACAAATGGGAAGTAAAGAGGTTGCAACAGAAACATTAGAACGTGCGATTATTTACGTAATTGACGGAACAGGCAGAAACGTAACTGTAAAACTTCCAGTGGAGCGGGTTGTCTCTTTAAATTCAGGCATCACCGAATTGCTCTACGCCCTTAACTGCGGTGATAAAATCATCGGAAGGGATGCTTTATCAACGTTTCCGCCACAGGTTTTAGAAAAAAGAGTGGTCGGGGGATCATCATATGACCCCAACGTCGAATTAATAGTAGAGCTTCAGCCAGATTTAGTTTTAGCTGATGACATGCTTTTCTACAACCAAGAAGCGTTGACTAAGATTGAAAAAGCAGGCATACCTGTGATAATGGAAAACACGAGTAACGTCACGAGAATAAAAGCAATCATAACAAACTTAGGAATAATTCTAGATAGTAAATCCAGAGCTCAGGAAATCGTAAGTTTCATAGAGTTCTATGAAAACCTAGTTGCTGAAAGAGTTCGGGGTATACCGCCAGACAAGAAGCCCCTAGTTTACATAGAGTGGTATACTGCTTGGCAAAGCTTCGCTAAGGGAAGTGCCGGAGACAAAATAATATTTGATGCCGGCGGAATCAACATCGCCGCTGAAATAGATCAGCCAGCGCCCATCTTAAGCCCTGAATTCGTTGTGGGAAAGAACCCTGACATAATCTTGCGAATGGCACCCTCAGAGGCCAAGGGCAATGTGACGGCCTTTAAAGCTGTTAGGGACGAAATCCTGGCGCGACCAGAACTTAAGACCGTTAAGGCGGTAAAGAGCGAAAAAGTTTACGTTTACGACCCAATACTCCTCGAGGGCGTAAGATACCCGGCTGGGCTTCTGTACTGGGCTAAATGCTTCCACCCTGAAGTTTTTGCCGACATAGATCCGGAGGCTGTTCACTCCCAAATAATGCAGAAGTTCCTAGGTATGCCGCTTGAGGGAGTGTACTTCTACCCGTCGTTGCCATCAACTAAGCCTGTCGGCTCGCCTCAAAGTGAAATTTCTGAAAAACCAGTTTCGGTGATTGACTGGCAGGGTGTTACCGTCACCCTACAAGCTCCCGCTAAAACAGTCATCAGCCTAAGCTCTGGTTTCACAGAGCTTATATATGCCCTCGGATGCGGAGACAAGTTAATTGGCAGAGACTCCTACTCAAAGTTTCCGCCCGACGTCTTAAACAAGCCCGTTGTCGCACCTCATTCCTATAACCCGCCGCTGGAATTGATATTGGAGTTAAAGCCCGACCTGCTAGTGTCTAATACAAACTTGGTTTATGATAATAATGAAACTAGGAGGAAGTTGGAGGAAGCTGGAATAGCAGTCTACATAGATGAGCTTAGCCGTCCAGATAGGGTTAAGATTTGTATAAGAAACTTGGGAATACTGTTGGGCGTAGAGGCAAAAGCTGAAGAAATTATAAACCTAATTGAGGGATACGAGAGCTTGGTTCAACGTCGCCTGGCTGGAGTTAAGGAATCTGATAAGCCAAAGGTTTACTTAGAGCTATTTAGGGAGTGGAACACTGTTGCTATGGGCAGTGTTGGTCATTCTCTATTAGAGTTTGTAGGTGCAATAAATATAGCAGCTGACCTGCCCACGCCTTATCCAATCGTAAGCCCTGAATACGTTGTTAGCAAGAATCCAGATGTCATAATAAGGATGAAGATGTCTTGGGATCCCGACTTCCCAACACTATGGGAAAAATTGATGAGTCGACCAGAGCTTCAAGGAGTTAGTGCTGTAAAGAATAAGAGAGTTTACCTTTATGATCCAAGTATTACCCAAGGCGTCATGTATCCTGTAGGAATTCTCTACTGGGCTAAGTGGTTATACCCCGATCGCTTCGCTGACGTTGATCCTGGCGCAATACATGCCTTGCTATTACAGAAGTATTTTGGAGTAACTCTAGACAGGGTGTATGTCTACCCATGAAGTCCACAATTGAGCTTAAGGAGATTTATAAAAGAAGTCGAAGAATGAAAATCCTAACTCTCCTATCCATTTTCTCAGCCATAATAGTTATGATGATTGTTTCAGTTAGTTTAGGAGCTGGCTCTCCACGCTTTATTGAGGCTGTACAAGTTATATCCTCCAAACTTCTACGATTCCTTAATATTCCCCCTGCGGATAAAATTACCGAGACCATAGTATGGAATCTTAGGCTTCCCCGTGTCCTGTTGGCGGTTGCAGCCGGAGCGGGACTTGCAGCTTCTGGTGCGACATTACAAGGCGTTCTCCGTAACCCCCTTGTGTCATCCTATATCCTAGGGATTTCAGCGGCTGCGGGATTTGGAGCCGCCCTAGCTACAGTCTTTGGCATAGGTGTTATAGCTGGGTATGGGAAGTACCTCCTCATAACAAATGCTTTCGTTTTCGGCATGCTTGCTATGGCTATGGTTTACGGTATTGCCCGTTTAAGGGGGATAACTCCTGAAACCGTCATATTAGCAGGAGTTGCTGTGGGCTATTTATTCTCCGCCATGCTTTCGCTAATTCAGTATTTAGCGCCTGAGCATCAGGCTGTTAGGGCTATAGTCTTTTGGCTTATGGGAGGCCTTCACGTGGCAACATGGGATGCTGTCATCATTGTGTCGCCTATAGTTGTATTAACAGCCCTCTTGATGATTCAACAATCATGGAATATTAACGTTGTAAGCATGGGGGAGGATGTAGCAGTAAGTCTAGGAGTAAATCCAAAGCGGCTACTAGTTATAACTATGGTACTGTCATCCCTCTCTACAGCAAGTATAATAGCCTTCACAGGCGTAATAGGCTTCATCTGTCTCATCTCACCCCATATATCTAGGATGATAATTGGAACTGATCACCGTTATTTAATACCATGTAGCGCCCTTATAGGCGGCTTCCTCCTTCTTTGCTCAGATACTGTGGGTCGGCTTATCCTCATGCCTGCTGAAGTCCCTGTTGGTATAATAACCTCCCTTCTTGGAGTTCCCTTCTTCTTATACATACTATTGAGCAAGAAAAGGAGGTTATGGCATTGAAACTTGTAGTACGTGGGATTTCATTTAGCTATAAAAGCGTCCCCGCTCTTGAAAACGTGAATTTTGAGCTTAATCCTGGCGAAATATTGAGTCTTTTAGGTCCAAATGGCTCCGGAAAGAGCACTCTCCTAAAGTGTATTGATGGCATCTTAAGACCCCACTGCGGCGTTGTCTATATTAATGGCGCAGCAGCATCCGCCATGAAGGCTAAGGACTTATCTAAGGTTATGGGTTACGTCCCACAGAATATTGGCTCAAGCGTCTTTCCATTTACGGTTTTTGATGTAGTGCTTGCGGGTAGAAAGCCGTACATAGGCTGGAACATAAGCGATAAAGATATCGAAGTAGTTGCAGAAACTCTTAAGCTTCTTGGCATAGAAAATATGGCATCACGCCACTTTAACGAGCTTAGCGGTGGAGAACAGCAAAAGGTAATTATCGCGAGAGCTTTAGCTCAGCAACCAAAGATTCTCCTTTTAGACGAGCCCACCAGCAATTTAGATATTAAACATCAGCTTGAGGTCCTAGATTTAATTCGAAACCTAAGCAGGAGTATGGGAATATCCGTGATAATGGCCATGCATGACCTAAACCTTGCAAGTAGATATTCAGACAAAGTTGTCATGCTAAAAAGTGGTCGCATATTTGCAGCCGGGGCTCCGGAGGTCGTAATAAATGAGGAAAACATAATGGCTGTTTACGGTGTTAAGGCTAGAGTCTACAAGTTATCCTCAGGTAAACCTCACGTTGTGCCCATAGAATCTACTCCCATAAGTGGGGATGTTAGTGTTAAGGAGACTCCCATACTATCATAAGAGTTGGTGACTAGAGATGAATAACCTTAAGTTGGCGTATGTAACTACATATATCCACGATGTTGCGCCTCTTCGTTCAGCAGTTAAATCCCTAAGGGACAGATATGGCGAGTTTTTCACAATCCAAGTTAGAACAGGAGAGGACCTCCTTTATGAAGACGCTGTAAGGAGTTTCATAGAATTCGCCTCAAACTCTCACATAGTTATTTTTCATCTGATGGGCGAGCCACCATACTTTGAGGAAATAGTTTCAACCGTGAAGAAGGCTGGTGTCCCAATTTTTGCTGGCACCATAGGAGCAAGGTATAGTCTCAATCTTAGAAGCATATCCACCGTGAGTCAAAAAGATTATGACCTCATCCTAGATTACACAAATTATGGGGGAGTTAAAAACTTTGAGAACTTGATCCTATATTTAGCTAATAAATTTTTAGGCACCACCTATGATGTTATACCCCCAGAGAAGCCTCAATGGCATGGCATATACCACCCAGACTTCGAGAAAATTCCCACCTTACAGGAGTACATGGCCAAAAAGTATATTGCTGGCAGGCCAACTATAGGCGTTTGGTTTCATCAAACTCACTGGCAGTCGGGCGACACCACATTTGTGGATGAAGTAATAAGAGAAATCGAGAGACACGAGGCTAACGTAATCCCAGTATTCTTTACGAGCGCTAGCGATCCTATATCAAGTGGTGAGGGTTTAGAGTGGGTTATAGAGACTTACTTTATGAAAGATGGTCGTGTTCTTGTAGATGCCGTGATAAGTCTGCTAATGTTTTCACTTTCTATGTACATGGGGCAGGCAACTAGTGCGGAAAATATCTTGAAAGAGAGACTTAATGTTCCCATTTTGAAGGCTATCCTGACTTGGAATACCTTTGAGGATTGGAATAATTCTACTCAGGGCCTTAGCATCATCGACTTGCCCCCTAATGTAGTTATGCCCGAGTTTAATGGAAACATTATAACAGTTCCTGTGGCTGCAAAGAGTTTCAGTGATTGGGACCCTATCACCGGAGCTAGAGTAGTAAGGTTTTCACCAATCCCTGAGAGGATTCGTAAGCTTGTCAGCTTAGCTATTAAGTGGGCTTTACTTAAGCATAAACCCAATAGTGAAAAGCGTGTCGCGATAATATTCCACAACTACCCGCCTCGAAATGATACGATAGGAGATGCCTTCGGCTTAGATTCCCCCTCTTCAGTACTAAATCTTTTAAAGGAGCTTAAGTCCAGAGGCTACAAAGTCGACCATATCCCTGACGACGGCCAGAAACTCATTGAAGAATTTATGCAGAGGTTAACTAATGATCGGAGATGGATAAATCTAAAAGGGATGGCTGAGAGGGCAGTAGCTAAAGTTTCATCCGAGCAATATGAAAAGTGGTTTATGGAGCTTCCTGTCGATGTAAGAGAGAAAATTGAAAAACAATGGGGTAAACCTCCTGGAGGGCTTTTCGTCTATGAGGGTGAAATCCTAATCCCTGGAATAATAAATGGCAACGTATTCATTGGGCTTCAACCGCCTAGAGGCTTCCTTGAGGATCCTGCATCCATATACCATAGTCCAGACATCCCCCCACCCCACCATTATTACGCTTACTATCGTTGGATTCGCGATGTGTTTAAAGCTGATGTAATTTTTCACATTGGAAAGCATGGGACGTTGGAGTGGCTTCCAGGAAAATCCGTTGGGCTTTCTTCTTCATGCTTCCCAGATTTTATGATAGCTGATTTACCCCACGTATACCCATATATAATAAACAACCCCGGGGAGGGCACTCAAGCAAAGCGTAGGAGCTAC
This sequence comes from Candidatus Bathyarchaeota archaeon, assembly GCA_018396935.1. Lineage (GTDB taxonomy): Archaea > Thermoproteota > Bathyarchaeia > Bathyarchaeales > Bathycorpusculaceae > DSZD01. The sequence continues at coordinate 2,191 of JAGTRA010000042.1, read as the reverse complement.
TGCTGTATAATCGATCATCTTGTTCCAGTTATGACTAAGGCTGATCTTTATGAGGAGCTTGCTGAGCTAGAGGTGCTCCTGCAAGAGTATTATCACGCTAAAGTGTCTGATCAAGCTAAAATTCCAGCTTTAATGGAGCAGATATGGGCTAAAGTTGAGCAAGCTAAGCTATGCGATGACTTAGGGATAAACAAGGAGGAGGCTTTCTCTAATTTTGATTATTTCATAGAGAAACTTCACGGATATCTTCACGAGATTTCAGACACTCTCGTTAATGATGGCTTACATGTCTTGGGGCAACCACCGGAAGGAGATCGCCTAGACAGGTATTTAGTTGCATTAACTAGATTAAGTAATGGGGACGTTCCTTCTCTAAGAGAGGCTATTGCTGAATTAAAGGGGTATGACTTTAACGAACTTCAAGAAAATATAGGAAAGGCAAGTATTAAAGGCCGAGCTAATGGCGACATAATTGAGGAAGTTGACGATCTATCCCTCAAACTTATAAAGCGTTTTCATGAGTTAGGCTTTAAGAAGGAAGTTATAGATAACATCACTATAGAACTTCTCGGTGGAACAAGTGAGAAAATTAGGCGGTGTCTTGAATACATCGCAGATTTTCTAGTTCCAGCTTTAAGAGACACAAAAAATGAACTGCTTCATGCAATTTCTGCATGTGAAGCTGCCTATATCCCGCCTGGGCCCTCTGGCTCTCCAACGAGGGGGATGGCTGACATATTGCCTACAGGTAGAAACTTCTACTCAGTGGATCCAAGAGCCATACCCTCTCAAGCAGCTTGGAGAGTCGGTATGTCTCTAGCTCAAGCTCTTATTGAAAGATACTTAAAGGATGAGGGTAAATATCCCGAAAGCGTTGGCATAGTAGTGTGGGCTACTGATGCTATGAAGAATAAAGGTGATGACATTGCTGAGATCCTATACCTTATGGGTGTTAAGCCGATCTGGGAAAAGACCAGCGGTAGAGTTGTAGGCTTAGAGGTTATTCCTCTGAATGAGCTTAAGCGTCCAAGGATTGACGTCGTCGTTAGGGCAAGTGGACTCTTTAGGGACACATTTCCTAATATCATCCACTTAATTGATGAAGCTGTGGAGATGGTTGCAAACCTTGATGAACCCCTTGAGATGAACTATATAGCTAAGCACGTTAAATCCGACATCTCTGAGCTTATAAGTAGAGGTTTAGACCCGGAAGAGGCTAAATCCCAAGCCTTACTCCGCGTTTTCAGCGATCGCCCTGGAGCCTATGGTTGTGGTGTAAGTGAACTGATAGACTCCAAAAACTGGAGAAGCCAAAAGGATCTAGCGGAAGTGTATATAACTTGGGGGTGCTATGCTTACAGCCGCCGAAAGTATGGCTTCCATAGCCCTGAACTTTTTAAGAAACGCTTAAGCGGAATTGAATTGACTGTTAAAAACATCGATACTCGTGAATATGATCTGCTTTCAGGCGATGATTGGTACGATGCTCATGGCGGAATGGACGTCACTATAAAAGTTCTCACCGGAAAAGCTCCACGCTCCTACTATGGTGATAGCTCAGATCCAGATAGAGTTAAAGTGAGGAGCACCCAAGAGGAGATTAAACATGTATTCAGGGCTAGACTCCTAAATCCAAAATGGATCAATGGCATGAAGAGACATGGATACAAGGGTGCTGGGGACCTCTCCAGAGCTTTAGACTTTGTATTTGGGTGGGATGCTACAGAGGAGGCCATAGAGGATTGGATGTATGAGGAACTCGCGAAGAAGTATGCCCTAAACCCTGAAATGCAGGAGTGGATGAAGAAAGTTAACCCTTATGCCCTCCAGAATATTCTTGAGAGGCTTATGGAAGCTATTGAGAGAGGTATGTGGCAAGCCTCTGGAGAGATAAAAGCAAAACTTAGGAGTTTGTATCTAAGTCTTGAGGGTCTTCTTGAGGATAAGGCTGGGAAAATATGATGAGGCTATATCCGTTAATTACTAAGCGCCTGAGGGTTGTGGTTTAATTGAATAGGCGACCTATTAAAGTGGGCATAGACGGCGTTGAAGCTGAGATACTATATCATCAATATAAAGGATGCGAGATGAAAACCCTCCTAGTTTCATTCATGGGGGAGGTTAGGAGAGTTCTCTCCACAATGGATGGCTACCGCCGAGTCAAGTCCGTAGCCAATGTGTACGTGCCCGC
>JAGTRA010000041.1 GCA_018396935.1 Candidatus Bathyarchaeota archaeon | reverse complement strand
GGAAACCGTGTTAGCTCCTAATGTTGTTATGCCTCCATGAGCTAAGAACATCTGAAAGAATAGTGCTATAAATGCAAGTACAACGCTTTCAAAGGGACCGACAATTATCGCTGAGAGAGCCACTCCGCAAGGGTGAGAGCATGAACCTGTGACGGGGACTGGAATATGCCAAACAGATAGGATAAATACTGTGGCTCCCATGAGGGCCAGTAGCGACATATAAGCAGGATTTTCTCGACGTTTTCTCGCGATTTTTACTAAACCAACCGCTAGAAATGGTGCTGCAACAATGAACCAAATAGCTACCCATAGCGGCGATAATATTCCATCCATTATATGCATTGTTTCACCTGACGGATTAGCCGTCCATAAGCATTATATAAAACTTGCTTAACCTTGGTTAAATGCTGGTTGAATATCATGTCGAGGAGGCATGGTAGCTCAAACCCTGAAGTGTTAATAAGTAAGGGTGAACTTGCAAAATTTCAGATTCTCGTTGAAGTTCTTAAGAGTCAGCCTCATGTTAAGCAGAAGGACATAGCTGATGCTATTGGCATAACTGTCCAAGCAGTTTCTAAATATTTCAAGAAGCTAGTTAAGGAAGGCCTTCTTGAAGCTGGGGAGGGGCGGGCTTACTATAGGCTTACACCAAAAGCTCAGGTAAAGATTAAGGAATATTTAACAAGTATTGAACGCTATGTCAACTCTGTTAAGAGGGAACTGAAAATAGAAAGGGTTTGGCCAGCTTTAGCCGCTCAAAAAATACACGCAGGTGAAAAAGTAGGCTTGGTGATGCGTAATGGCGTATTATATGCCGTACCTTGGGCAGAGTGTAGAGCCAAGGCTTATGGTACAGCTTTAAATGATGCTGAGGAAGGAGAGGACGTGGCTTTAACCGACCTTAAAGGGGAAATAGAGCTGGAAACGGGTAAAATTCTAATAATAAAATTGCCTAGCATAATGGAAGGCGGCTCAAGAGCTGTAGATGTTGATAAAATTCGCAGATTATACGAGGATTTTAAACCAGATAGAGTTGGAGTTATGGGTACCGTAGGTAGGGCCGTATTGAATAGGATAGGTGTAAAAGCTGACATAGAATTTGGAATAACCAAAGCATCAGTTATGGCTGCTTTAAGAGGTTTAAAAGTTCTTGTGCTGGTAGTGGGAAGAATGGTTAGCCGTATAATAGGTGAAATTGAACTAGCAAACTCAAAATATAATGCTGAAATAACATATGAGGTCATAGATGTTCATAAAGTTCAAGAAGTCGCTCAGGCGAGTTAGAGACGTGAAATCATTTCGCGAGACGATATTAGAAAACGTTAATAGTTTAACCGAGCTTGAGAATATACTGTGGTTTAATTCGTATGCTGGTGACAAATAAGGAATTACTAGTGAATGCTCAACGTGGAGCTTATGCTGTAGGCGCCTTCAATATACAAAATTTGGAGAGTCTCAGAGCGGTGGTTGAAGCTGCGGTAGAAGAACTATCCCCTGTTATTATTGCTATAACTCCTAGTGCTATAAAATATGCTGGACTTGAATACTTAGCAACCCTTGTTAAGAAGGCTGCTGATTTATCTCCTATACCTATGTCTCTGCACTTAGACCATGGGACAGATATCGAGACGATAATAAAGTGTATTGATGCTGGATTTACATCCGTAATGATAGATGGCTCACATTTACCCTTTAAAGAGAATGTATGTTTAACGAGAAGGGTTGTTGAACTTGCTCATCCGCGTGGCGTCTCTGTGGAGGGGGAGCTTGGAAGACTTGCCGGCATAGAGGAAAAAGCTATTGTTGAGCGGGAAGCTATTCTTACAGATCCTGAGGAGGCATCAGAATTTGTTAAGCTTACAGGCGTAGATGCCCTAGCAATTTCCATAGGAACGTCTCATGGAGCCTATAAGTTTAAGGGTGAACCCCAACTAGACTTCGAAAGACTAAGACTTATTCGCGAAAAAGTAAACGTTCCATTAGTTCTTCATGGCGCTTCTAGCGTCCCTCAGTGGATAATTGAGAAAGCCACTAAATACGGCGCTAAGCTAGAGGGAGCCAAGGGAATCCCTGAAGAGCATATCAGACTGGCTATCTCGATGGGAATAACTAAGATAAACATAGACACAGATCTAAGACTGGCTTTTACAGCTGCAATTCGTGAAGTTCTTATGACTTCACCCGAAGAGTTTGACCCTAGAAAAATCCTTGGACCTGCAGTTAAAGCCATGAAAGATGTTGTTAAAGAAAAGATACGGCTTTTTGGAAGTTATGGTAAGGGAGGGTTGTAGGTGAAGGTGGGTGTACTAAGCGGGGGAGGCGACGCTCCAGGCATTAACGCCGTAATAAGAGCTGTTGTTCGAAAAGGGATTCTTCACTATAACGATGAAATAATAGGGATAAGGGATGGTTGGCGTGGGCTTCTAGAGGGCAATTTCGCCTGCTTGGATTTAGACGCTGTTTCAGGAATCCTGCATAAGGGCGGGTCCATCCTAGGTACTTCCAGGACAAACCCCTTTAAGAGGGAAAAAGGTCCTGAAACTATAATGGAGAACGTTGAGAAAGCTGGTTTGGAGGCTATTGTGGCAATTGGAGGCGATGACACCTTAACTGTTGCTCACAAAATGGCTGAGTATGGTCTAAAGTGCGTAGGCGTCCCTAAGACTATAGACAACGACATACCTGAAACTGATTATACCTTTGGCTTTAATACCGCTGTATCAATAGCGACTGAAGCCCTTGACAGGCTGCATACTACGGCTGAAGCTCATCATAGGGTTATAATCTTGGAGGTTATGGGTCGATATACCGGTCACATAGCTCTTCATGCTGGTTTAGCTGGTGGCGCTGATGTAATTTTACTCCCTGAAAAACCATTCGCCGTCGAAGAGGTTTGCGAATACATAAAACGCAGAAGACAAAGAGGTAGAAACTTTAGCTTAGTGGTTGTTGCCGAGGGCGCAAAGCCAAAAGGCGGAAAGGAGATAGTTTACAGCGAACGCATAGATGAGTTCGGTCATATAAGCTTAGGTGGCGTTGGCTACTATCTAGCCAAGGAAATTGAAAAGTGTACAGGTATCGAAACCCGTGTAGTTGTATTAGGGCATCTACAGCGTGGAGGCTCTCCAACAGCCTTTGATCGGGTTTTGGCTACAAGATATGGAGTAGCAGCCATAGACTTAGTCCATCAAGGTCTATACGATCATATGGTTGCCATTAAAGGCAACACGATAGTACCTGTGCCCCTTTCAAAAGTGATTGGTCAGAGAAAAACCGTTGACCCTGAACTCTATGAAATTGCTAAGATATTTTTTGGCTAAATAAAATGCCCTCGTGGTTATCATGGAGAAAAATCCGATAGTTGTTTTCGTTACGGCTTCAAGCAAGGAAGAAGCTGAAAGAATAGCAAAAGTGCTTCTTGAGGATAAACTTATAGCGTGTGCCAACATAATTGGCCCCGTTCATTCAATGTTTTGGTGGTTAGACAGTATCGACAATGCTCAAGAATACCTAATCATAATGAAAACACGAAAAGATTTATTTGAGAGGATTTGTGAAAAGGTGAAGGCTCTCCATAGCTATCAAATTCCAGAAGTAATAGCCACGCCGATAATAGATGGCTTAAAACAGTATATGAAATGGTTGGATGAAAGCCTAAAGTAGCCTGCTATAAAATGGACGAGATGAAACGTTAAAAAACCTTACGAAAAATGATCACTCGCCGGTCGCATTGCCAATTCTTGAAGAGTTTACTTCTACAACATTGCTTTCTATAACTGCCTGCAAGTGCTTCAAAAGAGTAAAGTTTTATACTTTTTTGTTTCCTCAATTTTTCTTGGCGGTGGGTCTTAGGCGGGGGGCTAGGGGTCCCCTGTACCGTAAACCCCCTATATGACGGGCCGAAAGCTGGGGCTGAGGCGCCCATGGCCTCCCTGAACCCATTTCCGAGGCAATGACTTCCCGTCCCCTGGGGCTAACGGTCGCCGTGCAGCCTCCGTAGGGAGGCTTGTTACGGCGTTTACCAGGCGAACCTGGCCAGGCCCGGGAGGGAGCAACCTAAGCCTGGACGTTTAGCGCTCAGGGGGGTGCGGGTACGAGCGTAGGTTTGGGGTCTCCGGGAGGATTCTGGGCGTCGAACCCCAGTGACCCACCGCCGCTATATTTTCATGTTTAGCTTAGCCTTGCCTCTATTAGCTGTAAGCAATCAACAAACTTGGTCATAATATGAACAAAGGCGAGGTGGCAGCCTACTAGAAAACTCTAAATGTTTAGGTGAATAGTCTTTGTTGGGTTATAAGATGGGTCATAATGAACTTCGCAAGGATTACATCCTTGACCGGTGGGTTGTCATAGCCACTGAGCGAGGTCGAAGGCCATCCGACTTCGTTGGCGGAGAACGCGTTAAAAATCGGAAGGGTGCGTGTCCTTTTTGTCCAGGAAATGAACATATGACCCCGCCGGCAGTGCTAATTTATAAGGAAAGCGGGGGCACCATCGAAAAATTAAAAGATAATGATTTCAGACATAAAAACTGGCTTATTCGATGTTTTCCAAACCTTTTTCCAGCCTTTTCTCCACCCGATGAAAGTGGCTCTATTTATCATTTTAGCAACTTTAGCGAGATGATGTCTGCGATAGGCCACCATGAGGTTCTCGTGGAATCTCCGCTTCATGATGATCACCCTTCTGACATGGAAATTCAGCAACTAGCATATGTTATAGAAGCGTACATGGATAGGCTTCGCGAATTGTCATCGAAACAATACGTGAAATATGTTTCTATATTTCGTAATCATGGTGCAGAAGCTGGGGCCTCACTTTCTCATGCTCACAGCCAAATAATTGCTACTCCGCTCATCCCCAAAATCATTAAAGAAGAGCTTGAGGCAAGTAGAAAATTTTGGAATGAAACTGGTAAATGCGTATTTTGTGAAATTATTAGAAAGGAGAGTGAAAGCCCGCGGTTTATAACTGAAAATTCAGATTTCCTCGCTTTTGCCCCTTGGGCAAGTATTAATCCGATGGAATTTTGGTTATTCCCAAAGCGTCATGAAGCATCTATACTTGAGATGACCCGTAATGAAATTGTAAGCTTCGCTTCAATCCTTAAAACATGCCTCAAAGCTCTTAAGAACCTGCTTAATGATCCACCATACAACTTTGGCTTTCACATGTTCACCGATCCTGAAACCGGTATGCATTATCACTGGCATTTAGAGGTATACCCAAAACTTGCTACCTGGGCAGGATTTGAGAAGAGCACAGGCTTCTACATAAATACGGTTTCACCTGAAATAGCAGCTGATAGCTTAAGAAGAACCATTTAACATCAATATTCTCTCAAACTTCGGCCTTATTAATAGAACATCCTCAATGTAGGCTCGAAGAGGTTCAGCGACACTCCACGCTTGAGCTATGCATCCACGGGGGGTATGCGGGGGGTCACCATCAAAAATTTCGTTTATAACGCCTAGCCCTCCGTTATTGATCTGCGTAGTTAAAAGTGGTTTGAGAAAACTTTCAAAGGCATGGTTTCGTATAGGCTCACTATAACCTTTAACTTTAAGATATGCTGTTACGAATGGACCTAAGAGCCAGGGCCAAACTGTGCCGTTATGATAGGCTATATCCCTGCTTTTACGATCTCCATAATAGCGGCCGATGTACCGCTGATCACCTTTCGATAGACTCCTCAAGCCGAATGGTGTTAGAAGCTCATTTTTAATGAAATCCACCACTTTTTCAGCTTCATTACCCCTTAACATGTTAAAGTCAAGAGAAATGGCTAGTATCTGATTAGGCCTTGGCGAAGGATCACCTTGCTCCCCTTCATCTATAACATCAAATAATCTCTGATGCCCCTCATCCCAAAATTTCCTTATAAAATTCATTTTTGCTTTTTCAGCCATCGCTGCGTATACTTCAGCAAGGCTCTCCCCCTCAAAGTTTAATGCTAGAACTTCAAGGGTTTTAAGGGCGTTATACCATAGCGCTTGTATTTCTACAGCCTTACCAGCACGTGGTGTAACAGGTATTCCGTCCACGGCAGCATCCATCCATGTTAATTGAGGGCCATGCTTAAGCATTCCATCCCCGTCCACTTTTATGCCGAAAATTGTTCCCTTTATGAAGTGATCAATCATAGTCTTCATCGTCTCCCAAAGCTCTACATGTACAAATTCGAAATCACCAGTGTACTTGAGATATTGAAGAACAGCGTTGACATACCATAAAGGTGCATCTACCGCGTTATAATAAGCCTTAAAGTGGTCATCTGAGATATAGTTGGGAATAAGTCCATTATCGGAAAATTTGGTGAATAGTCTAAAAATCCTGCGGGCGTCATCAAACCTTCCGGTTATAAGCGTCAATCCAGGAAGCGAAATAAAGGCATCTCTTCCCCAGTCTTCAAACCAATGATAGCCTGCAATTACTGATTTATAAGCCTCTTCAACGGTTTTAACAATAAACATATCTGTTGCTTGAATTAACCAGCTAAGCCAATCCTCTGACTTAACGCCCGCGTGATCGCTATAGAATTTGACAAGAATCTCTTTACGGCGCGTTAAGGCTTGATTATAAATGTTTTCTAATTCATCTATAGAATTGGGTAAGCTTTCTATGTATGATTCATCTTGGTATGCGTAAGCTGTTATAGCGAACTTTTCATAACCACTGTTTATAGCGACTTCAAAAAATCCCGGGTGAAACCAATCATCTTGAAAGCTTTCTCCGCGGTTGAATTCCTCACGGAAGTATACTTTATCAATCCATTTTTCATCAGTGTAATACGCGCCATTTGTTGCTTGCAAAAACAAAATTCCACGGTTTATAAAATCTACCTCAACAGCTTTATCCGCTACCTTCTGGGAATAATGTAATTCCCCGGTACGTCGGTCAATCACTTCGTGAAAGTGCCTGCATGTTATGATGGGATGTACTCTAAGCTTAACCTTGGGACCGTTATTAAAAACCTCGTATAAACATGTGATAGCATTCCTACCATAAAACATGAATATGGTTTTTTTAAGTCTGAGGTTTTCAACCTCGTAAATATAAGTGGGGAAGGGTCTTAACGAGAATTCTATGATATGCTTATAGCCATCTGGATTGATGCCCCTTTGCATTTCATTAGAGAAAAGTGGAAGGGAACGGTTTTCAATTAGCAGTTGATCATCTAATTTAGCTAGGCAAACGGTCCTTCTTCTAGGCGGATTAAAAGCTGCCACTAAAAGCCCATGGTATTTTCGGGTATTAATGCCTAAAACTGTCGAGGATGAATATCCACCAAGACCATTTGTTATTATCCACTCTTTATGTAAAGATTCATCAACATTTAAAAGATCTTCACGGGAAAGCTTTATTATCGGTAGGTCCATTTACGGCATCAGCTTAGCTACGTTCTTATTCCTAGGCACTCCAAAGAAATTTGCCACAGGCTCACATTTTGTTCTAAAGAGTAAGACATGGGGTCTTGCAAGCTTATACTCCGTTAATGTTTCAGCGTAACCCATACCCTTAGCGAATACGATATCAACAGCGTTATAAATGCTTAGGAATTCCTCTGAAACCTCCTTAATGTTTAAGCCAACAGCATCAGTTCCTGTAGTTATAACCCTATCTGCTATTTTAGTCATGCCTGAAAATTCAGCGTCTTCCATTGTTGCGTCATTTAATACCGGCCCGCCCTTTACCGCTACATAAACTTTTAGACCCATATTCTTAAGCTGCTCCACTAACAGTGTATCAAAAACTATTTCCCCTGCGTTATCAGCTAAGAGAAGCACTTCTTCAGCTTCCTGTGTCAAGGCGTATATCTGGTCTATATCGTTTATCACAAGGTCTCTTTCAGCTTCTCTCAAAGTTTTTTTCAATCCCTTAAATGTGAAAGTGTGCCCTGGTATATCTAACTCCATTATGTTGCCTACTATAGCACATAAGCATGCTCTTTTGAACCTATCCCTTTGCGTATAGCCTTCTTCCACTATTTTACGTGCGTAAGGCAGTAGTTTCATAGCGTTTTCGTTACATTTCTTTTTGTTTCTTTTGTAAGGGTCGTTACAGCCCGTTATCTTTTTTATTAACCTATCCCTCATGGTGCCTATAAATGCGGGTACAGTATTTGGAGTAAATTCGCGGCTTATAAGACGGGCTAACTCAACCATGGCCCTGAAACGTATTGCAGGATTTGTTGTAGCTTCCTTAACTTCGGCCAATCCTCTAC
>JAGTRA010000040.1 GCA_018396935.1 Candidatus Bathyarchaeota archaeon | reverse complement strand
GTAATTGATGACCCTTAAGTTGGAATAGTTAGCGTTGATGGTGGATATGCCCCGGGTGGCTGTATTAGATGCTGATAAGTGTAAGCCAAAGCGTTGTGATAGAGTATGCTATCGTTTCTGTCCAATGGTTAGGAGCCGTGTTGAAGCTATCCGCTTTGAAGATAATCGACCAGTTATCGTTGAGGCGTTATGTTCTGGGTGCGGTATTTGCGTTAAAAAATGTCCATTCAAAGCTATTTCCATCGTTAATTTACCCAATGAGTTGGAGGCTGAATGTAGCCATAGGTTTGGGCAAAACTCATTTAAGCTCTATAGGCTTCCAGTCCCGTTGCCTGGCGTCGTATTGGGGTTGCTTGGAAAGAATGGAATAGGAAAGACAACTACATTAAAGATCTTATCAGGCGAGATAAAGCCTAACCTTGGAAGGTATGATAATCCTCCTGATTGGGGTGAGATAATTAAGTACTTCCGGGGTTCAGTGCTTCAGGAATACTTCCAGAGAATTAGTGAAGGCAGACTTAAAGTTGTACATAAGCCTCAATATGTCGATAAGATTCCAAAGGTGGTCTCCGGGAAGGTTGGTGAAATACTTGAAAGGGTGGACGAAAGAGGCGTTCTTAAAAAAGTTGCTGAACAACTAGATTTAAAGAACTTATGGGATAGACCTCTTGAGGCACTAAGTGGTGGGGAGCTTCAGCGAGTAGCTGTTGCAGCGGCCTTATGTAGGGAGGCCGATGTATATCTTTTCGATGAACCATCTAGTTATCTTGACGTAAAACAGCGTCTTCAAGTTGCAAAAGCCATACGAAGCTTAAAGGATTATGGGAAAATGATCATTGTGGCGGAGCATGACCTAGCAGTTATAGACTACCTTTCTGATCAGATATGTCTCTTTTATGGAGAAGCTGGCGTGTATGGTGTAGTGTCACATGTCCATGGTGTTCGAGTGGGGATAAATCTATACTTAGAGGGCTACCTCCCCGACGAGAATATAAGATTTAGGAAGGAAGCCATAATCTTCCATGAAAAACCGCCCACCTCAAGCTTTAAGTCAGGTGAAGTACTTCTTAAATGGGGCGAGCTTGAGAAGAATTATGGAGACTTTAAGCTTACAGCTAAACCCGGAGAGATAGTAAAAGGCGAAATTATTGGGATACTGGGGCCAAATGGTATAGGAAAAACGACATTTATTAAAATCTTGGCTGGAGTTGAGAAGCCTGATAAAGGGGAGCCATTTGAGAAGCTTACTGTAAGTTACAAGCCTCAATATATATCCGCTGAATATGAGGGTACCGTTCAGGAGCTTTTGATGGCGATTGCTAAAGAAGCTTTCGCATCAAGTTGGTATAAATCTGAAATAATACAGCCCTTGGGTTTGGATAAGCTTCTAGATAGGAATGTTACTGAACTCAGTGGTGGAGAGCTGCAGAAAACAGCGATTGCAGCCTGCCTGTCAAGGGAAGCTGACCTTTATCTGTTAGACGAGCCTAGCGCCTACTTGGATGTGGAGGAAAGGCTTAACATGGCTAGAACTGTTCGTAGGGTTATAGAGTCCAGAGGCGCCACAGCGTTTATTGTGGAGCACGACGTAGTTGTACAGGACTTTATCGCTGACAGGCTGATGATATTTACCGGTAGGCCAGGAATCTTCGGCGTTGCTTTCCCCCCTGTTAACCCCAGGGATGGAATGAATATGTTCCTCAAGGAGGTGAATGTAACCTTTAGGCGTGACCCTGTTACAAAAAGACCTAGGGTGAATAAGGAGGGCTCAAGACTTGATGTTTACCAGAAGGAAATAGGCGAGTATTATTATGTGTCTTACGCTGGAGATGAGGAGGATTAAAGTTTAACTTGGAATGTTTATGGTTTAAGCAGTTATTCCATTATTCGCTTATTCATGCTTGGCATAGTTAAGTTAAAGAATAGGCGGCGTATACGTAAAAGGTGATTTGGTGGAGACGAGTGTCAGAGGCGACCTTTGAGGAAATAAGTGCTTCCGACTTTTTCTATCGCAATCGTGACATAGCAGGCTTTTCTAACCCCTCAAGAGCCATATTTGCCGCTATAAGGGAGCTTGTGGAGAACTCGTTGGATGCAGCTGAAAGCATAATGGTTCCACCAGATATTTACGTGCGTTTATCCTTTGAAAAAAACGTAAGCAAGGAGACACAGATTTACAGGCTTCGCGTTGAGGACAATGGGACAGGGATACCTCCCAGGCATATTCCCTTAGCCTTCGGTCAAGTTCTCTATGGTTCCAAGTATAAGCTGAAGCAGCAGAGGGGCACTTTTGGGCTTGGAGGTAAGATGGCGATACTTTATGGGCAAATAACAGCCCATGAACCAGCCACCATAATTTCTAGCACAGGCTCCACGCACATCTTCATGTTCAAGATAATGATAGATATTCAGCGAAATCGCCCCATAATTATGGATCGTAAAGTACTCCTCAATAAGAGTGGTTGGCGTGGAACCATTGTTGAATTCGCCCTTGAAGGCGACTACTTCAGGGCGATGCCTAAAATTATAGAGTATTTCAAGCAGACTGCGATTGTTAATCCATATGCTAATTTAACTTTTGTAGACCCGAGAGGTAGACTCTATAGGTTCACTCGCGCCACAACCGTTATGCCTGAGCCTCCTAAAGAGACATTACCCCACCCCTATGGAGTTGATGTAGAGCTTCTTCAGCGTCTGATACAGATAACCCCCCATGAGAACATGCTTGATTTCTTAAGGAATCACTTCCATAGGGTTGGGCGGAAGACTGCTGAGAAGTTTTTGGAATTCAGTGGCATTGATGCATCTAAAAACCCAAAGAAGCTCTCCCACGAGGAAGTTGTTAGATTAGCTCAGAAGCTTAAGGAGTTTAAGGAGTTTATACCTCCAGATGCGAGTTGCCTATCGCCTTTAGGCGAGGAGCTACTTAGGACAGGGATCCTTAAGGAGCTTAAGCCTGAGTTCGTAGCTGTTCACCAACGGAAGCCTGCCACATATTCTGGGCACCCTTTTATAGTTGAAGCGGCTATAGCTTATGGTGGGGAAATACCGGCAAAAGGCCAGTTTCTACTCTATCGATTTGCAAATAGGATCCCTCTACTGTATGATGAAGCAAGCGACGTAGCTACTAAGGTCATAAACTCGATGAATTGGCGAAGGTATAAGGTTACTCCAGACATGCCCATAGCCATAGTTGTACATATATGCAGCACAAAGGTTCCATACAAAACTGTTGGGAAGGAGTTTATAGCTGATAGGCCAGAGGTTCGTAGAGAAATAGCTAACGCCCTAAGGGAGGTTGCGAGGCAGCTTCAGCGTTTCCTATCTAAGAAAGAGCATGTGAATAGAGAAAAAAAGAGAATGGGCGTTTTCAGCAGGTATCTGCCGAAAATAGCTCAGTTTTCAACCAAGCTTGCAGGTAAAGAGAAGCCTCCAGATATAGAGAAACTTTTGAGGAGTGTGAGCCGGCTTGAACTCGAATAGTGCTGGAAGCGTTGTTGAGAGGAGAAAGGTCGTCTTAGAAAGGTTAAGACGGCTGGGTGAAGAAATCTATGAACAGCTAGATAAGGGGATCTTCCCGTCTATTGAGATGCCGAGCCGGTCAATAGAAAACATTTACTATGATACCAAGCTACGGCAGTATGTTTTAGGCGACAAGAGAGTTAGACGAAGCGTTAGAAATATCCGTCACTTAAGGTCTTTCACTCAGCTCATTTGGGCTGCACTATTTTCCTACGAGCTCACCTCTCAGAGAAAAACGTCAACCCTTAGAGATGTTTACTATTCAGCCCAAGCATATGAGATGAGCTTTAAAGACCAGCAGGAGTCGAATAATATAATTACAGATCTTGAAACTGTTTTAGGCTTCTCTAGAGAGGATTTTAACATATTCCCTGAGGAAAGGTCAGCTGTGTTTGGAGACCTGACAATAAGGTATACCGTCCCAGGCTACGAAGGTAAAACCCTAAACCTAACTTCACACCCGGACGGTGTAATGATAGGTCCCGCTTTAACCTCCGCCGAGTTTGTTGAAACCTCAGCAGATAAAGTTATTGCAATCGAGAAGGGCGGCCTTTTCACACGATTTATAGAGGAAAATGTCCATAAACGTTTTAACGCCATTCTCGTACTTACAGCGGGGCAAGCTCCTCGGGCAACACGCCACTTTATAAGGAGATTAAATAGAGAGTTAAAGCTTCCAGTTTACATATTCACAGACGGTGACCCTTGGGGCATGCATATTGCCATGGTTATAATCTCCGGCTCAGCTAATGCAGCTCACCTTAGGGACTTGACGACTCCTGATGCTAAGTGGAGTGGTGTATGGGCTACTGACATAGTAAATTATAAGTTGCCAACAGACCCCCTTGACGAAATAGATATTAAGAGGCTATATGAACTTCAAAGAGATCCAAGATATCAAAATGATCCTCTATGGCAGCGGGAGATTAACACCTTCCTCAAGATAAGGCGAAAGGCTGAGCAAGAGGCTTTCAGCCGCTATGGTTTAACCTATATTGTTGATGAATATCTCCCTGCAAAGCTGGAACAAACTAAATAGGCTAGGAAAATTAAAATAGCTTCAAGATGTCAATTAAAGACTCGTCATTGAGGGTCGCCTGATGAGTCTTGGTAAAAGCCCTAATGTAACTGCAGCTTTAAGATTTTTCGGTTTTATACTTTTCATAGTAGGAGCTGTTTTCGCCTACTTTACATTCACAAGTAGTGATGTTTTAAGCATTTATACCGGGTTGTTTGCTTTTCTAAGTTTTGCTTTAGTGATTATTGGGCTTTTAATGGTTATAGCTAAGATAGAGACTTGACGACGTCTAACTAATTGTTTATCAAATGGTAGGGTTTATTTAGTGCGATGAGGTTTGCCTTATTTGCTACTATGGAAAGATGATGTATCATGTCTATTCGCCAACCAATTGTTTGCGTTCTCGGTCATGTAGACACGGGTAAAACTTCGCTTTTAGACAAGATTAGAAAAACAAGTGTACAGGCTCGAGAAATCGGTGGTATGACTCAACACATAGGCGCTAGCTTCTTTCCTGTAGATACTCTTAAGCAGATGGTTGGACCGCTGCTTTCAGCCCTAAAAGCTGAAATCAAAATTCCAGGCTTACTGATTATTGACACTCCAGGACATGAAGCTTTTGCAAATCTGCGTAAGCGGGGAGGAAGTGTAGCTGATATAGCTATACTTGTAATTGATATCCTTAAGGGTTTTGAGGCTCAAACTTATGAGTGTATTGAAATTTTGAAGGCGCGTAAAACGCCCTTCATAGTGGCTGCTAATAAAATTGATAGAATCCCAGGGTGGAAATCCCATCCTGACGCCCCTTTCTTAAAGGCATATCAGCTTCAGGATCCACATGTACGGGATGCTTTAGACAATCGTATATACGAAATAATCGGGGTTTTCTCCCGCCTTGGGTTTAGAGCGGATCGATTTGACCGCATTAAGGATTTCACGCGCACAGTTGCTATAGTCCCTACGAGCGCTAAAACCGGTGAGGGTATAGTCGAGCTTATTGCCGTTCTTGTAGGTTTAACACAGCAATACTTAACTAAGCGCTTGCAGATAACCGGTGGACCTGCCAAGGGCACGGTTTTAGAAGTTAAGGAAGAGCCGGGTTTAGGGTTAACTGTGAACGCCATAATTTATGATGGGGTTCTTCGAAGAGACGACTTGATAGTTATTGGAGGTAAAGAAAAGCCTATTGTAACCCGCGTACGCGCCATTCTTGTCCCTAAACCATTAGATGAAATTAGAGATCCTAGGGATAGATTTACAACTGTAGAATCTGTTTCAGCTGCTGCCGGCGTTAAGATAGTGGCTCCTGATTTGGAGGGCGTACTAGCTGGCGCACCATTATACGCGGTGGCTGAGGGTGAATCGCCTGATGATTATATTAGGCTTGTAGCTGAAGAGATTGAACGTATAAGAATAGCTACAGATACGGATGGTGTTGTCCTAAAGGCTGATACTTTAGGCTCTTTAGAGGCTATTGCTGAACATCTCCGCCGTAACAATATCCCCATTAGGCTGGCTGACGTCGGCGACGTCTCTAAGAGAGACGTAACTGAGGCTTCGGTGGTTAAAGAGCATGAGCCCTTGTATGGTGTGGTTTTAGCATTCAATGTTAAGGTACTTCCAGATGCCGAAGAGGAGGCGAAAAGCAAGGGGGTAAAAATATTCCAGGAAAAGGTGATTTATCACTTAATAGACAACTATCTTTCATGGTTTAAAAGCCAGCGAGAGGCTAGGATTGAGCAGGAATTCGCCTCACTTATTAAGCCTGCAAAAATACGCATCCTTGAGGGGTATGTATTTCGGAGGGCTAAACCAGCTATAGTTGGGGTGGAGGTTTTAGCTGGAAAGATAATGCCCAAGTTAACGTTAATCCGTGCTGAGGATGGGGAAGATATTGGCGAAATCATGCAGATTCAGGATAAGGGGCAAGCTATACCAGAAGCAAACCAAGGCATGCAAGTTGCCATAAGCCTCAATAAGCCTATTGTTGGTAGGCATATTTTCGAAAATGATGTCCTCTACGTTAAGGTGCCTGAAGCTCATGCTAAGCTACTCCTTGAAAAGTTTTTTGATAAGCTTACTCCCGAGGAACAGGAAGTTTTGAAAGAGTATATTGAACTAAGGAAGAAAAACATACCATTCTGGGGTCTATGATAGCAGGTGGATGTTGCCTATGCGAACGTTTGTAAGATGTCTTCGAGCAGCTTTAAAGCATTCTTCAGCTTGCTTCCGACTTGTTGTAGGTAAATCGTTCATTACATAGCAAGGGTAAAATGCTAGGAGCGTATAGGGTATCTCAGGATCTATGCTACTTATGAACTTAGCGATATTCTCCACTTCCGGTGCGTCTACATAGCCTGGAACAAGTAATGTGCTGGCTGATAAAACGGGAAGCTCTCTGCGTTTATCATAAAATTTCCTGCCAATATTTAGAAAATTTTCAATAGCAGGCTTGTTAGAGACTCCACAGAGGGCTACATTTAATTCTTCACTCCATGCCTTTAAATCAAATTTTATATTGCCCCCGCTACTAATGGCGTATTCCGCCGCTTTCTCTGCAAGTTGGGGTTTCATATACCCATTTGTCTCCCAGCAGACGCGTAATATTCTGCCAGCTTTTTCTGCATTCTCTAGGGCTATGCGGCTTGTTTCAAGGGAATGAATTATCTGAGGCGATGGATCTCCCCCAAAGTAGCATATGCACGAAACTTGTGCGTCTAATGCTTTGGCGCTAACGACTGGCATGCGTTTTGCTGAGAGGTTGCGGAAATGCCAATTCTGGCAGAATAGGCAGTCATAGCTACATGCTCCATAGAAGATGGCCAAGTTGTAGTAGCCATACTCTGCTTCAGGCTTATAGGCGTATTTTGGGTAACCTCTACCCGTGCACCCTGGGCAAAACCACCAACTTACGCAGTTAGTGGGCAGGCTATCGTAATACCATTCTAATATGCCACTTTCAGCTGTTCCTCCATAACGTATTAATCGCCCATTAACATTTTCAACAAGTCCACAAAAACCGCTTTTTCCCTCCCCTATCTTGCACTCATTTGCACATCCGCCGCATGGTATTCCGTCCGGATCTTTAGGCGGTTCTGGAGGCAACCCATAAACCGACCGGCTTTCAAAGTGCACCCTCTTTGCTACTAATAGGGCTTCATCAACCCTGCTTCTTATACAACTTAGGCAAATTCCTAATTTTCCCGAGATTAAAGGAGACTTCTCATTGCATACTAGGCATTTTCCCATTTTAAGACCATAAATGATAACGTAATTCACACCTAAAAATTTAAGGAGCGATGGTGGTTAGGTGTAAAAGTTGCTTAATGGTGTAAGAAGTAGTGAGGTTCATCTATAAAATGTTGAGGGTTAGCCTCCGCCTACCGGTGGTATTATTGCTAAAATATCTCCATCCTTTAATGTTGTTTTCAATCCATGAAGTGTTGATGCACTTCTGCCATTAACCAGAAATTGGAGGAAATCTCTAACATTTCCTGTTCTATCGTCGTATAGGTACTCCTTAAATTTATCACCATACCTCCTTACAAGTTCATTTATCACCATTTCTATTGTTACTTTATCCTCATCGGGAAACTCTAGAAGATCCTCCTTCTTGCCTGCAATTTCTCTAAGTACCGTAAAGAAGCGCACCAAAACCTTCAAATCTATACACCGCATAGTGAAAGGAAAAACTTAAAATTAATATTTACGCCGTGAACTTAAGG
>JAGTRA010000039.1 GCA_018396935.1 Candidatus Bathyarchaeota archaeon | reverse complement strand
GTCATACCGACAGTGGCAAGCATTCCCACAGCGGATATGGCTATCCCATAATATGGGCTTATGCCATAGGCTTCAGCTAGGAACCAAGCGGCGATTGTAGCAGCACATATGCCTATTACTGGCGGTACGATGCTAACCAGACCATATGAAAATCCTGTCAAGATGTTTATTGCAGCTCCTGTGGTGGAGGCTTTAGCAACTTTCTGGGCAGGCATACGATCGATTGAAGTGAAGTAATCTGTTGTTAACCCTATAACCACCCCTGCTACTAAACCAGCCACGGTGGGCAGCAAGACTCCGAGCCATCTTTCACCATTCAGCCCTGAGTAATAAGTAGTCAATAGAAGTAGCGCAGCGAATATTATCCAGGTGGCAAAGGATCCTCTATTCAGGGCTGCACCAGGATTACCCTTAATGCTTAACTTAACAATAAGGGCGCCTATTATGGAGGCGAAAAGGCCCATGGCTGCGAATACAAGTGGAAGCGAAACCAAAGCGGTTTCTCCTAGTTCGGCGCCAATTATCATTGCAGCGACTATGCTCGCTATGTAAGAGTCAACGAGGTCAGCGCCCATGCCGGCGACGTCTCCAACGTTATCACCCACGTTATCAGCAATTACAGCTGGGTTTCTCGGGTCATCTTCAGGAATGCCAAGCTCCACCTTCCCAACTAAGTCGGCGCTAATATCAGCTGTTTTTGTATAGATCCCGCCTCCAGCCTTTGCGAAAAGGGCTAGAGCGCTAGCTCCAAAGCTAAAGCCTAAGACCACGCTAGTTGCATCTATAGATGACCAGCCAAATACAACATTGTATAGGTAGTAGAGGAGGCTTACTCCCAGGAATCCTAAGCCAACTATGGATAAACCCATAACGGCTCCACCATAGAAGGCAACTGGAAAAGCTTTTTTTAACCCCTGTCTCGCTGCATTAGCTGTCCTAACGTTAGCTTCTACAGCAGCCATCATTCCTATGTAGGCGGCTGCAGTGCTACATGCGGATCCGATCACATAGGCTATGGATACACTAATGCCTTTTTGAACGCCCTCGAGGAAGGAGAAAAGGACGCCTAGGACAACCGCCATTACTGCAACAAACGCGGCTAAAGTGATGTTTTGCCTCCTTAAGTACGCCTTAGCGCCCTCTTTTATGGCGCTGGCGATTTCACGCATTCTTTCAGTACCGCTTTCTTGGTTTGTAACGTAGCGGTACAGATAACCTGCCAAAGCTATTGATGCTAAACCTGCTATTGGAGCTATTAGGAACCATTCCATAACAGAGCACATCCGCCTTTCTTGTTTTGTCTGAAATCTAACTGTATCGTTTATAAACTTAACCTAGATTTAAGCTAAAAAATAGCCTAAAAAATGTGGAGATGCTATATAGTTCTTCTCAGAGCGTTCATTACATCGCTTCTAGTGATTATCCCTACAAGGTGATTATCTCTATCCATCACTAGAAGGCGCCCAATATCGTGTTTTGTCATTTTATCAAAAGCCTCTGCCAAAGAAGCATGGGGTGAAATAGCAATTACCGTTTTTGAGCATACGTCCTCTATAAGGGTGTTTTTGCGTCTGTCAGGCGGAACTTTCATTGCGTCCTGCAATGTTACAACGCCTATAATCTCACCGTTTGGGCTGCGAACTGGAAAGCCGATGTGGTGACATCTAACCATTTCATCAAAAAAGTCGGAAACAGTCGCCTTAGAGGGTAACGTGAGAACCTCTCTAGTCATAACTTCTTCCACTCGAATGCTTTCAAGTTTGGTAAGTTCGTTTATACTCGGTTTAGCCAGCGCCTCAGCCCCCATGGGGATTGGTAAGCCTTTACTTCGCATATCTTCCATGTCCTTGAGGGCGCTTTCCTTTTTACGGGTAGCTAAGTGTATTACACGAGCCAGGGTTTCAGGCTCGGCATCTACGTCCATAACGCGGATGACGCCACTGTTAACGGCTTTTTCCAGAAATTCCTCACTCCTCTGAGTCCTTACTATAACCATAGACCAGCCCTTTAAGGGGGCTCCGCCGCCTATGCTTAAATCTGCAAGTTCTACAGCTATTCATAATGTGATTTTTAACCTCGTATAGAGGAAGGCGTAAAACTCGATTATCTAGTGTTGTTACCACGTAATCTTCAAGTGCTAAATCTATGCTTACAATCTCGCTTGGAGCAATACCGTAATTGTGAAGTAAATACTCTGATAATACGCCCAATGAGAAAGTCCATAGGCAAAATAGGCCTATGGTTATTGATAAGTTATCTATGATTTTATGTTGCCAAGCTTCAAGCTTTCGAAGGGCGAGGATGTGGCATGGAATACCAACAAAGGCAATCTTATGCCTTCCATATTCATAAACAGCCCTGCCAAAAGCTTCAGCAACAGCGCATGGTACAACCTTTGAGTCTACTGCCGAAAGCATATCGTCAGGAACTAAACCTATAGATGGTTGAAGCTTCAGAATCAAGCGGGGAGATTTCCTAGCTATTACTGCGCTATCAATTATTTTACGATCTAAGGCAAAGCTAAGTAGAGCATTTACTACACCTGCGCTCCTTGTTAAACCCCTAATAGTTGGGCTTGTCGCTTGAGCAAGCAAAATTTTACGATAATAACCTAAACTTTCCCTTCTGTAAAGTGCATCTGAAACAAATCTAGTGGCTTCGCGTATAAGGGCATCAGTATGAGGGCATATATCATAGCAAATAGGACATAAATCTAAATTTTCAGAACAGTTGTAAAGTCTTTGTGGGGTTTCCTCAACTCTTATTGCATGGGTGGGACAGGCAGCTTCACATGCACCACATAGGGTACATAACCCGTTATCTATTACAAGGCGCTTAAGGTCATCATAGGCTATTATTTTCCTGAATCCACGCATGAAGCCACCCTCACTTAATATTTAAAGAGTTTCAATTACATTTACGTTATTATTAATTGAAGTTCATTAATTATGGGAGATATTAGGTCCAGAACCATGGTCGGGTATAATCCAAGCACTATCAAAGCAAATGTCAAAATCAGCACCGGGATAAGCTTGATCTTCGGCTCCTTGATCTTAATTTCATTTCTAGGTTTTTTTGCATACATGTAATTTATCAGCCTAAGCAAGTAAGCCGTCTGTATCACACTTGTTAAAACACCTATAACCGCCAGCCAAGCCAAATTCCCCTTGAGGGCGGATGTAAAAACCATGTACTTAGCGATGAACCCTGCTAGCGGTGGAACCCCTGCAAAGGACAAAACTGCCAAAAGCATTGCCAAGCTCGTGAGAGGCATCCGCGTGCCTACTCCTGAAAAATCCTCCAACGTCTCTAAGCCCATGCTATTGAAGATTCCAACAAGCATAAAGGCAAGGGCTGTAGTTATCCCACCTACGAGGAAAAAGTATAGGTTTCCCATAATGCCCAGCTCTGTGGCACTTGTGATCGCAACTAGGTTATAGCCCACATCAGCGATACACACATAGGAAATTAAACGTTTAACATTAATCTCTGCTAGAGCCAATAAATTCCCAATAACCATAGTTAAAGCGGATATGATGGCAAACATTAGAACCCAAGGCAGAACCGTTGGGGGGGTTAAAATATACAACAAAACCCTTAGAAGCACATAGTAGCTGGCTTGATCAACAAGGGCTGAAAGAAAAGCTGATGATGAGGCGGGAGCTGCCGTGTACGCGTCTGGAAGCCATACATGGAAGGGGACTATGGCTGCTTCAATAGAGTAGCCTGCAGCCATAAAGAGGAAAGCTATTTCGAGAAGACGCTTATCCTGCATTGTTGCTAGTATTTGCCTCACTGCCCAGAAGTTAAGAGTCCCACTTATGGCGTATATTATTGAGAGGGCATATATGATGAAGGCAGAGGCTACAATTATCATCACTAGATACTTAAGTGTTGCATGAATTGATTCTGGAGTCCTACCGTATATTAATAGGAAACTTGAACAGGCTGCAGTTATCTCCCAGAAAATGAAAAGTGTAAGAAAATCGCCGGCAAAAGCCGTTCCAATAACGCAACCAGTTAGAAATAGCATCATCGCATAATATCTGCCTGCATTTCCATCGCTGTTGTTTACACATAACAATGCATAAAAGGTAACTATTACAGCGGTGAACGTGAAGATTATAGTCAGGTAAACTGAAACACTATCAACTAGGAAAGCGCTTGAGAAAATACCAAACTCGTTACCACTTAATGTAATACTCAAGAGGGGGCATGTAGGAGAGCTTGCATGATACTTTAGAGCTAAATTCCAAACAGCGCATATTGCAGCAGAAAAAATAACCAGAAACCAGAGGGCAATGAGCACTCTACCCTTTGCCTTCATTTTCTCAGTAAATTTACAGAGAATGATTGTCAGTAACGAGGAAAATATGAAGATTGCTATTGGGGATAGTACATCTGCGATTGTTATCATCTAAGTCACCATGACTTTAGGCGGGTATAGCGCTTAATATGAGGTGAATAACTTGTGTAGGCCAGATGCCTAAAAATATTACAGTAGCTGCCAGGAAAAGCATTGATATCTTCATCATTAAGGGTACATCCATTATTTTCTCATGCTTCGGTTGACCGAGAAAGACGTAGCTAAAAAGTCTTAATGAGTAAGCTAGAGATAAAACAGTAGCCACCAGCATCAACGCTGTAGGGGCTAAGTAAAAGCCATCCATGCCTATGGCCTTAAAGGCCCCTGTAAACATGATAAACTCGCTTATGAAACATGCAAAGGGTGGAATGCCGGCTATACTTAAAGCAGCTGTTGCTGACGAAATAGCGGTTATTGGCATTTGTCCAGCTAAGCCGCCCATCTCTCGAATATCCCTGATTTCAAGTTGCTTCATGACTGCGCCAGCTGTTAAGAACAAGAGGCCCTTACTTACAGCATGAGTAACCAAGTGGAGGATAGCTCCCGTCAGAGCCTCTCGAAATGGAAACATGGAAAGCCCGAACAACACATATCCCATGTGGGCTATGCTTGAGTAAGCTATTATACGCTTGATGTCATTTTCAACTAAGCTAATTAGGGAGCCGAAAAAAGCAGATAATAGCCCAAATATGGTCATTCCGTGAAGGAAATTACTTGCGAACTCTGTAGCCATAAGTGCGGGGAAAACCGTCTCTAGAGATATCCTTAAAATCGCGTAGGCTCCAGCGCTAATAATTACCCCGCTTAGAAGCGCAGACATGGGGGCTGGAGCTTCAGAATGCGCATCAGGAAGCCACATATGAACTGGCACGATAGCCATCTTTACAGCGAATCCTATTGTAAAGGATATGAGAATCCACTTTACAAGTTCTTCATCAACAGAAAGTAAAGCAGATTGAGCTTGAAATATGTCTAAGCTGCCTGTAACTAGGAATATGGCGCCTATTCCTAAAAGCACGAAAACAGCGCCTGCATGGGTGAATATGAAAAACTTGAAGGCAGCCCTGTAGGCATCTCTATATCCCCAATGCCCTATTATAAAGTATGCAGGTACAAGCATCATTTCCCAGCAGAAGTAGAAAAGCATCAAGTTTGAAGTTATGAAAACTCCAACTAGACCAACAGTTAAAAGAGTTAAAAGAGCGAAGTATTCAGCTAACCCCTCCTTGGCATGCATATAATCGATAGAGAATACTGTAGCCGCCATTACGAGGGTTAGGGTGATAACAGCCATTGATAGACTTACTCCATCCATGAAAAGCGTAAGAGATGAATGTAATACAGGTATCCATAGATAGGATTCAACATACTTGTTGCTAACACCGCTGATTATAGTAGGGGAAACTGAAAGAAATAATGCCAGATCCGCTAGGCATACTAGGACGAGGAGTAGGGCAGCTAATTTATATGATCGCTTTCCGAGAATAAAGATGAAGGGTGTAGACAATACGGGTAAGAGTAAAGCCAACAGAAGGCAGTATGGAACCATAACTTCACCTCAACATGGTAATCATGAGCAGTATTGCAAGTATTAAAAATCCAATTATAATAGCGGCGATATAAGCGTTTAAAGAGCTTGAGTGAACACGTCTAGCCTTTGAAGACACCTCCACGGTTTTTCTAGCCACGAGATTTGATAAGTTATCCATCAAAGCATCTAAATATCTCCTTGTTTTATGCGCGGTGCCTGTTATCCCCGATGCAAATATTTGTGGCAATATGTTGAAAAATTCCTCCATATAACCCTGAACGCTAACCGCTAACTTGTTAATAGCGCTTGAAAACGCGTAGGGCACTCGCATAAAGACACAATCCTCCAAACGTTTTAAACCCTTAGAAAACATTAAAGCACCGAAAGCCACTACACGCTCATATAAAAAGTCAAAGAAGTACCCGTGGCTTAGGATATTAACGAGGGGGTTAAGAGTTCTCCTTAAGTCAGGAAGTACATTTGGTTTTTTACAGTATGCGAAGTATGTGGGTACTCCGCCAAGGGCTAAAACTCCAAGCAGAATTATGATTGAGGGGCTTAAAATTTCATTAAAACCTAACTCAATAGATGCCTTCATGAATTGGGAGATCCAGCCTGCGATGGGACCAAGTATTATGCATAAAGCGGCAAGCATGAGTGCGGGAAACAGCATTATTTTAGGGGCTTCATGCACGTGAGATTCCTTAACATAATCGGATTTTTCACGAATGTAAACTAGGAACATAACCCTAAGTGTGTAAGCAAATGTGATAGCTGTAGAACCGTATAGAATTATGGCGGCATAAATATTTCCAGACTCTATAACGCTTTGAAAGATTAGTTCCTTGCTAAAGAAGCTTATCATTGGTGGAAGCCCAGCTTTCGCAAGCGTTACTATAAGGCTTAGGGCGAACGTTACTGGCATAGCATCTCTGAGGCCGCCCATAAGACGCATATCCCTAGTCTTAACGGCATGCACTATTCCACCAATTAGAAGGAAGTCTAGACCTTGAAAGAAGGCATGGCTTAATAGATGTAGCACGCCGGCAAACCAGCCTGAAGATAAAGCATTGCCAGCAGCGCCTAATGCTGCAAACATGAAGCCTATTTGGCTTATTGTTGAGTAAGCCGCCACGCCTTTAATATCTGGTGTTGATATGGCTAGTGTTGCGGCGGTAAATGCGGTTATAACGCCAACCCATTGAATTATTAGGAACCATGTAGAAATAGTAGCAGCTGAAGGCCCAAGCAATAGAGTGAACCTAGCTAGAAGGTATACGCCAGCTTTAACCATGGTAGCTGAGTGAAGAAGGGCGCTTACTGATGTTGGAGCTTCCATGGCGCTGTATAACCATGTATGTAGGGGTAATTGAGCTGATTTCGCTATGGCTCCTCCTAAAATAAGGAGGGCTACAGTCATTAAAACTGAGGATGGTATAACGCTTATGTCTTGTGCGATTTTATGAAAGGAGAAGGATCCGATATAGGCGTATAGTAGGCATATTCCAGCCAATAGGCATATGTCGCCAATTCTGGTCATAAGTAATACTTTAGCACCGGAGCGGACGCTTTCCGGACGCTTATACCAGAAGGATACAAGCGAATATGAGCATAATCCGACCATTTCCCAAAAAATGAAGAATTGGAGAAAGTTGTCAGATAAAACTAGACCTGTCATGGAGCCTATGAAGAGAAGGATAAAAAAGTAATATCGAGTTAATCCATCTTCTCCCACCATGTAGCCAAGTGAATAAACAGCTATAATGAATCCAAAAAATGTGACGAGACAAGCGAGTAGGATACTTAATGGGTCAAGGTAAACACCAGCCTGAATACCTAGGCATGGTATCCAATATGTGGTTTCGTCACAATCAGCGTGATAGCTGAATAGCATGGAAAAAGCTAATAGCATTGAAATTAGACTTATAGCTACTGCAAAGTAGTCTCTAGCTTTACTGCTTAAGCGTGCGATAACTGGAACAAATAAGCTTGAAACTGCAGGTATAAGCCAAACCAACCAAGCTATGTAATATGACAAGCATCATCGCCTCGTAATGTTAAGGAGGGCCTCAACATGCTCCGTAGCTCAAGCCTTCTTTCCAGCTTTTAGCTAGCTTTTCAGCAGGAGAGGCTCAGATTTAAGTTTTATCCAGCACATATCGCGAAAAATGCATTAGAGATATAGGCTTAGATTGTACACCAGCTCCGGATGATTTAAGCATTAAAGAGAAGCTTAACCTTCATCTTTAGGCGGCTTTTCCTCTATGAGCTCAGCCAGTTTATCAATACTACAGGTTCCATATTAGTACCTTCAGTAGGTGACGCTTAGAAAGAAGCCCATATAGGCCCACGCCCATTAGTATAGCGGATAATATTACATAATCCATTTCAATCACCATTCCGCCTTTCATAGAGAATAATTGCTATACCAACGGCGATGGATAGAATTAGCAAACCATGAAGGAGCACATCCATAGCTCTTAAATTCCAGAGGATAGCTTCAAAGGGTAATGTTGGAAAAAGCGTGGAAGTCATATAGCTTATAGATATTAAGGATGGGGGTAAAAC
>JAGTRA010000004.1:19251-21979 GCA_018396935.1 Candidatus Bathyarchaeota archaeon | reverse complement strand
AAAATGTTGTGATAAAAAATTTACTTAAAAAGGGAAAGGATGGTGAGTTTTTAATTTTTTTACCATTCCTCCTCTTCTTCCCACTCTTCCTCTTCCCATTCTTCTTCCCATTCTTCCTCTTCCTCGAACATGAGACTATTCACCTCCAGTGTTGGCATACAATTGAGCATGCTAAGACCATTTTAACATTTTTGTTCGGCGGGTGTCGAGAATAATGTTGGTGTATTAGTAGCGCTTAAAAAGGTTTAGCACAGCATCTTCGCCTTAAGGCTGGCTACAGGTTCTTTCATACCTGATCTAAGGTAAGCCCAGCACATTCCTAGAGTGTTGTGGGCAGCGCCTATCCCACCATTAATGTCGAGGGCTATCAAGCCTATGGGGCGGTATGGCTCTTTTATCCTCTCATTTACAATCTGCACAGCTTTTTCAACAGCGGTTTGAGCATCCATGCCGGATTCCATGTAGCTGCAAACTTTACTAGCCAGCGTCAACCTTATCGCTATTTCTCCCAAACCCGTAACGGAGCAGGCTCCACTCTTATTATCAGCGTAAGTTCCACATCCTATGATGGAGGAATCGCCTATCCTTCCTGGAAGCTTAAGCGGAAAGCCGCCGGTGGATGTTGCAGCTGCAACATTTCCATTCACGTCCAAGGCTACGGCACCCACGGTTCCACGTATAAGAAGCTCAGGATGCCTTCTTATTAACTGAACGAGATTTTGGAGCTCAAATTTACCGTCAATTAAAGCCTGCTTTAATTTTTGGTAATACCTAAGCTGTTTCTCACTTACTTGAGGCTTACGTTCCAAGCTTAATAGTCTGGCCAGTTTTTCAGCTCCATCTCCAGCGATCATAACGTGGTCGGTTTGATTCATAATGACCCATGCTAATTTAACCGGGTTTTGCACATTTCTTAGGAGGGCGGTTGCTCCAGCTTTTAGAGAGCCACCATCCATAACTGATGCTTCAACCTCTATAAAGCCCTCGAGATTTAATATTGATCCGCATCCTGCATTAAATACTCCAGAATCTTCCATAACGGATACCGCTTCAACTACAGCGTCAACAGCACTTCCGCCAGATCGCATAATACTGAAACCAGCTGAAACCGCCTTCTTGATCCACTCAAGAGCAGCTTGACCGTCATCAATACTCCATGGTCCTGCACCGCCGTGAGCGACAATCACAGGCTTTTGCACATCACGCACACCATAACCCTCCAGCTCTGCTAGGTCAAAATTAATAAACTCCATTATCTTATTGTTTCTTCTGGGATGATGTGAGGCGACGGCTGGGAGCTTTAAAGCTGTGAGAGCCACTAACCTGCGCTGACCCAATAAAAATGGGGTGGAAACATCCTGCTAAGAGATTTTAACCTCGTGGTAACAACATATAGAGGGAATGAGGAAGAGGCATGCTCTGAATTATGGTATCTTCTAGGACAAGTTGGCGATGCCACACCAATAATAGAGAGAACAAACGTTTCAGGCCTTATAGTTGCAAAAACTTCTTTAAACCCGTTCGAAGTTATAGAAAGATTTAGGAGGATTCTCCAAGAAAGACCGTATGAATTTCGCTATCTTCTTAGAGTCATACCAATAGAAAGAGTTGTGCGTACAGATATAGACGAGATAAGTCGAGTTGCCCATGAGTTTGAAAATAGAATAGGTGAAAATGAAACATTTAGGGTGACCGTTGAAAAAAGGTTTACCGAGACCTCCACTAGAAGCATAATAGAAGCGATAGCTTCAAAGATAAATAGGAAAGTTGATCTCGAAAAGCCTGACAAAATAGTTCTAGTTGAGGTTATAGGTGGATTAACAGGGATGTCCCTCATAAAGCCAGAGGATGTTTTATCTGTAACTAAGGAAAAAGCTTTATAATTAATGCTGAACTGCTAAAAGAGCCATTCGCTCAATTATAAGATGTACAATTGCGTCCTCTAAATTGTTGTTGGAAATTGCGGAAATCTCATTTTGAGATATTCTGAATGCTTCGCATAAAGCCTTAATCTTTTCATGTGAAAGGGATAAAACTTCATCATCCCTTTTTCCAGGGATAAGATTTGAAATAAGTGAAAAAGCAGATTCAACTTGTTCAGTTGTTTCACCCATAACCAGTACTGCTATCTCAGTAGTTTTAGGCGTTATACCTATTAGATCCATAGCTTTTTGAATTTGACGCTGAGCTGAGGCGTAGAGAAGTATCTCAATAGCTAAGCTTCTCGAGATGTTACTGCCACTTTCAAAGGCCTTTAAGGCATTAAGGACTGCAAAAAATAAATGTTTCCAAGTAGCAACGAAATTTGCGTTAAAAAACTGATAGACAACTCTAGAATCAAGTTTGGAGCGAACCTCCTTAATGAAAAAATCAACATCACTTATCCTGACTTCTCTGAACCCGGCGAAAGCCACGTACTTACCGAATTCATTGATAAACTTCAATTTCCCCCCTCAAGCACATCTCTAAGAAAGTAATTAACAAGACTTCTAGGCAATCCGGCCGCTACTAGTTTTTCCACACTCTTGTTTAGGGCTTCGCCATCGCTACCAAATTTATTAACAAGCTTCCTTATCGTCTCACGGATCTCCCATGGGAAAACTATCCATCGGCTTGTTTCCTTAACACTATAATCTGGGCGAACGCTACTCCAAGGCTTATGGTAAATGGTTGCTATTTTAACTTCTTTAGCACCCATCTCAAGGAGGTGACTCTTTATTAGCTGCAG
>JAGTRA010000004.1:9597-19241 GCA_018396935.1 Candidatus Bathyarchaeota archaeon | reverse complement strand
CTGCAGGCTCTTGCCGGTATCGGCAACTTCATCGACTATAAGCACATTTTTTCCCTTAACATCTACAGAAACTGGCTGAGTTAAAATTGGCTCTTCCCGGGTTTCAGCTACGCCAACATAAAATTCAACTTTAACATTAGCTAGATTCGGATTGTCTAAAAGATCAGAAAGGATCCTCGCTGGAGGCCACCCGCCACGAGAAACTCCCACTATAACTTCAGGTTTAAATGAGCTCTTTTTAATCTGTCTAGCTAGTTTTATTAGCATGAGGTA
This sequence comes from Candidatus Bathyarchaeota archaeon, assembly GCA_018396935.1. Lineage (GTDB taxonomy): Archaea > Thermoproteota > Bathyarchaeia > Bathyarchaeales > Bathycorpusculaceae > DSZD01. The sequence goes on along the minus strand of JAGTRA010000004.1, from coordinate 18,968 downwards.
TATTTGGCTCCATGTTGGAGCTTCAAACTCAATATTTTCCAATACAACCTCCTGAGGACTTATAGAATTAGATACAAGAAAATATGTTTTATTTCTTATTGAGCAAAAAGATGTTAAAAGGTGTCAGAAAAAATTATGGAGCTATATGGGTTAATCGAATTCAGATTCTGTTTCTTCCTTAGGCTTCTTTTCTTTCTCCTTCTCCTTTTCGATTCCTTTAGCAGCTATGACGTCGTCGATCTTCAATATCATGCATGCTGCTTCAGTAGCTGATTTTATCACTTGAAGTTTTACTCTCAGAGGTTCCACAACCTTAAGCTCAAGCATGTTTCTTATTTTGCCTGTGAAAACATCCACGCCCATCGCGTAGCCATCTGCCTTCTCATGAGCTGCTCTCAGTTCGACCATGATGTCTACTGGATCTAAGCCAGCGTTTTCAGCCAACGTGAGAGGTATGGATTCCACAGCGTTAGCAAAGGCCTCAATAGCCAGTTGCTCGCGCCCGCCTATTTGAGCAGCATAGTCTCTAAGTTGTCTTGCAACTTCAGCTTCTGGGGCACCTCCTCCAGGGACTATTTTGCCATCTTCGATGGCATTACGGACAACACAGAGAGCATCATGAAGAGATCGCTCCGCCTCATCCACAACGTGTTCAGTACCGCCTCTAATGACTATTGTCACAGCCTTTGGATTCCTGCATTCCTTCACGTACACTAGCTTATCCTCGCCTATCTTAACTTCTTCAACTGTTTTTGCTTCGCCAAGCAGTTCTGCAGATAGATCTTTAACGTTAGCAACTATCTTTCCGCCAGTAGCTCGAGCAAGCTTCTCCATGTCACTGCTACTAACGTTCTTAACTGCAAGAATGCCCCTCTTAGCTAGGAAGTGAAGAGCTAGATCATCTATGCCTTTCTCGCAAAAAACTACATTTGCGCCTACTTCGGCGATTTTGTCTACCATTTCACGGAGCATGCGCTCCTCTTCTTCAAGGAACAGTTTCATCTGCTCTGGGCTTTCAATGTTTATTTTAGCATCAAACTCAGTTTTCTCAATTTCTAGTTTAGCGTTTAATAGGGCGATCTTTGCGTTGTGAACAACCTTTGGCATCTGCGGATGAGCAACTTCTTTGTCTATGACCATTCCACGTACTAGTTCAGTTTCTTCAAGACTCTTTCCATGCTTCTTTAGAACCTTGATTAGGTCGATGTCAGCCTTTAGTTTACCATCTTTCTCCTCAACTACTTGCTTTACTGCTTCAACCGCCAACTTAGCAAGGTGTTCCCTAGCGCCAGCAACGCCCTTACTGCCCATGGCAGTCATGGCAACATCGATGAGAAGTTGTTCATCTTTAATGCTTACAGGAAGCGCCATCTTCTCCAATACTTCCCTAGCTTTTTCAGCAGCTTTCCTGTACCCCTCTATTATTATTGTTGGATGAATATTCTGGTCGAGGAGTTCCTCAGCCTTTGATAGAAGCTCTCCAGCTAGCACAGCAGCGGTGGTTGTTCCATCGCCTACTTCGTTGTCTTGAGCTTTAGCAACTTCAACTAACATTTTAGCTGCTGGGTGTTGAACATCAATCTCCTTCAGGATTGTAGCACCATCATTGGTTATTGTGACATCTCCAAAGCTATTAACGAGCATTTTATCCATACCCTTCGGTCCAAGAGTTGTTTTAACAATCTCCGCAATGATTTTAGCAGCGGTTATATTGTTTCGCTGAGCCTCCCTTCCAGTAGTTCTTCCAGTACCTTCCTTTAGTATTAAAACCGGTACCGTTCCGGGTATGGCTGCCATAGCCACCCCTCTTTTTACTAATTTTCTTATACGAAAAGCAAAAATCCGTAAAGATTACTTCTATATAAGCTTTTCTCAAGTTATAACATTAAACGAGTTATGAAAGTGGCAACTAGCTGAGAACAACTTTTAAACCCTGATTATGTTATAGCCAGAAGCTTTTCTAAGCCTATTCATAACCGCCAGCCCTAAGCCTGTGGAGGGCACTCCCTCAGCAAGGATAATATCAACCCCCTCCTTATCAAACTCTCTTAAAAGCTTAAACACACTTCTGGCAATTTCAAGCAGGTTACTTCTACTTCCAAGAGACTTAACAACACCTATATCGTATTTAGGCGAAGTTTCATCAGTAGATAAAATGCCAACTTTAAGACCTTTATCAACATACATTGAGGCAAGCTCCTTAATCTTGTTTATAACAGCTATAGTTTCACCCTCAACTACTATCAACTTAGCCCTAGGAGCATAATGTTTATACTTCATCCCGGGGGAGCGAGCTTCGTCAACTATATAATCCATATTGGCAACTGCAACCGGATGGAGTGCAACATCTCCGAGAAACTCTTTAAGATCTTCATAAGGAACACCACCAGGGCGTAAGATTTGAGGCGGCTCCACGGTTAAGTCTAATACTGTGGATTCAACACCAACTTGAGTTGGCCCTGCATCCAGTATTGCGTCTATCCGCCCTCCAAGATCCTCTAAGACGTGCTCAGCCGTTGTTGGGCTAGGTCTACCAGCCATGTTAGCGCTTGGAGCCGCTATCGGACAGCCGCTTTCCCTAATTAGCGCTAGAGCAACTTCATGTTTTGGCATTCGAATAGCTATGGTGCCTAACCCAGAAACAGTTATGCTCGGCACAATTTCCGATCGCTTTAAAATTAAAGTCAATGGACCTGGCCAGAAGCGCTCCATGAGCTTTACGGCCTTGGCGGGAACATCTTTAGCAAGTCGGTGAACATCTGCAATATCAGCAACATGAACGATGGGAGGATTGTCCAGAGGTCTATTTTTAGCTTTAAAAACCTCGAGGACAGCCTTTGGGTTTAGAGCATCAGCTCCTAGACCGTACACTGTTTCAGTGGGAAAAGCTACTAAGCCGCCATTACGAATTATGTCTGCAGCTAAACGTATGATCTCAGGATTCGGAGCTTTGGGATCGACTTTAAGCACAACAGTCTTCTTCATAGGTCGATAAACCAATACACAAGGCAGCAACTGTACTTTTTAAGTATGGCGCTTATTTGCTTATGTTAAGCAACTTTTCAACAAGCTTTTTTGCGTTGACGCTTACAGGTATCTTAGCTCTCTCAAACTTATCTCTAGGCTTAGTGAAGGGTATTGTTGCGTCAATACCCATTTTTGACGTAGTTCCAGTCTCTTGATCAGCAGAGGAATCTAAGGTTGATCCCCGTGCATTTGGTATTACAATGAGGTCCTCAGATGCTTGAAAGCGTGTGGCAATAGCCCACTCAACATCAACTAAATTGTAGACGTCAATGTCAGAGTCTACCACAATAGCATGTTTCAGGCTCGGGTGAGCAGCGAAAGCTGCTAACAGTGCGTTTTTACCATCACCATCTAGCTGTTTTTCTATGGATATTATAGCGTGGAGCCAGCCGCCACCACCAAAAGAGAGGTTAACTGCATGAACCTTAGGGACAACCTTTGAAACAGCCTCATAAATAGATGCTTCACGAGGCAAACCCATTAGCAACTTATGTTCAGCCCCAGATGGCAGAATGGCTTGATAAATGTAATCTTCACGACGCATGACATTAACTATTTCAACAACAGGCTGATTTCTAACGATGTCATATGTTCCCGTTATATCCACAAAAGGACCCTCAGGCACCTCCTTAGTTGTTGATATCTTTCCCTCCAGAATTAGCTCGGCATCCATTGGAGCACATGCATCGACATTCCTACATTGTATTAGAGTTAACTCATTATTCATGATGCTGTTCGCTATTTCAAATTCATTTATGCCAAAGGGCGGAGAGGAAGCCGCCGCCAACAACACTGCAGGATGCACTCCAATTGCTATGGCCACATCTAAGTCCACTCCAGAAGCCTTAGCATTTTGCCATAGCTTGTACAAGTGTCTAGGCACTAAACGTATCGCCAGATGCTTCTCATCTAAAACTTGAAGTCTATGGATTGAAACATTCTCAACTTCGCCACGTGGGTCCTTAGCATGAATAACCGCAGCGGTAATGTATGGCCCAGCATCTCTCTCAAAATGAGTCAATATGGGGATTTTATACAGGTTAGGCTCTTCACAAATGCCTTCAAATGCATCAGCCTCTAAAACTCTGGGCTTTCGCGGGGATTTTAAAGCTTCTAGCAATTTTGGATACAGCTGACTTTGATCTACGCCCAGAGCCTTGCAAATCCGTTTCCTAGTCCCACATAAATTAGCAACAACTTTTGTGCTAAAACCTTTCACACTTTCAAACATCAATATTGGACCTTCATTATCAAAGCTTTTAATCACATAGGACATATCAAATTTTGTGGATACATTATCCTTTACGCGAAGGACCTCACCACAGCTGTCCATCTCATTTAGAAATTGCCTGAAGCTCATGCAAGACTTTTCTCCTTTTCAGCCTCTTCGCTGGTTAAAACTTTATCCAAGAGCCTTTTAAGTATTGATTGAGCTTGAAATTCATTTAATGATTCAAGATATATCGAAACTAGGCTTATCTTGTTCTTCTTAGATGCTAAGTACTCAGCGAAAAACCTGGCTGAAATTATGTTTCTATCTCCCAGCAATATTGAAGAAGCAGAGCCACTGTACATCCCCGAGGGGCTTGGAACTGCTACAGCTAATGTTCCAAGCCTATCTTCATTCTCACTCAACAGCATCAGACACGCATTTTTAGTTTCGAGATAAATGGCGAGAAAACGAACATTCTGCTCAACTATTTCATCCTTTACAACTCTTGCCCTGTCCACAATGTTCACCTACGCTCCATTTATTAACTGACACCTTCACTATTTAACTTTCAAGGCGAAAAGCATGATCCAAAACAGGGCGCGGGAGATATTACGCATTCTCCAAGAGAAATTTACAAAACCTGCATGGATAACTTCCAAAATGGACCCCTTCGAAACACTAATCATAACAATAATCTCGCAAAATACAAATGATAAAAATACCATTAAAGCCTTCGAAAGACTTTCAAAAACTATTGGGGTAACTCCAGAAAGCTTGGCAAAGTCAGATGTGGCGAAAATTGAAGAGTGTCTAAAAATCGCCGGGTTATATAGGAATAAAGCCAGGGTTATAAGGGAGGTTTCGCGGATAATTCTAGAGGAATATGGAGGATCCCTTAAGCCTATTCTTGAAAAGCCATTTGACGAAGCAAGAAAAGCATTAATGAAGCTACCTGGCGTGGGTACAAAAACAGCTGACGTGGTTCTATTATTTTCCGCAGGTAAGCCGACAATACCCATTGACACTCATATTAATAGGGTTTCAAAAAGGCTTGGATTAGCACCTAAGAATGGCGATTACGAAAAGGTTAGATTGGCTCTTCAGTCTCTCTTTAATCCTGAGGAGTATATGGATGCCCATATACTTTTAATACTGCTTGGCAGAAAGTACTGCCGCGCAAGGAATCCATCATGTCAAGAATGTCCTGTTAACGCTCTTTGCCCATCTATTACCTCAACTAGCCCCTGAAACTGAGTGCTCTGCGCCCATTGGAATCTCCTTAAAGTTTTTGTCAAGCTTAACCCTTCCTACAATGACCTTAGTAAAGCGTTCAGAAACGGGTGTCATGATCTTAATCGTCTTCCTTCGATAATCAATTTCACGAATAACCCCAAGCCCAAGGAATTTATCAGAAGCATTATAGAGAGCCACGATGAATCCCTCTTCCCCTCCCTTTAATTGGACATTAACTTTTTTCCCGGTCATCTCCTCAATTTTCTTAATTTTTTCCGGGTTGGGAAGTTTCTCTCCCGCCGTGATTATGCATATCTCCTTAGATAATTCCATTATGTGTATGGGATTAAAGCCTAAAATGTTGCTGATCTCTTCAGCACGCTTGCTATCAACGCTATTATGGCTTGGAACATATGGGAACCCTGGATTCTTTATCTCTATCCAATTGATGGGAATTGTTTGAACTTTTGCATTCGCCAAATATTTTATGTATCCTAGCTCCCTTAGCGTTTTCCGCTTTTCTCGACTTCGCTGCTTTATAGCAGGCGGCGACTCCACAATCATTACGTTGCGAGAACCTAAAGCATTTAGCAGATTCGTAAGTTCGCTAGTTCTTTGAACGAAGAATAATATGTGGGGGTTTATCTCCTCAGCGATCCTTGTCTTATATTTTATTGCTTCTTCTCCATCAACCCAACCATCGGTATTAACTATAATAAAGTCCGGATTATGTTTAAGAGCGTTGGTCTTCAGCATACTGAAGCCTTGGATAGCTCTTTCAACAACTTTCCTTGGGGAAGTTTCACCAACAAAGAAGACATCCTCAGCTGGTAGATTGAACAAATCCGTAACGGGTCGAGTTAACACCGCGTAAGCTAAACTACAAGGTGGACCGATATCAGACTGGCCGAGGTCTCCGTCTAAGATCACAACCCTATAGCCGTCTCTAACTATTTTATTTGCTAGGTAAGTGCAGAAGCTAGTTTTTCCAGAGTCAGGGGCACCTAGTATCATCGCTACTCTAGGTTTCTCTGCCACATTCAACAAACGCTCATAGGCTATGTTCCAGGACGGAGGGATTGTGCTACCTTCATACTCTTCAACACAAGCATTCTCACCGAGATGCAACTCTAAAGTTGAGTTCTGTTCCGCCATTATGGGCATACGCTTACCATCTCTGATGACGATTTTCTCATTTAACTTCATGGCATGGCCGAAAACCTCCACCTTTCCGGACAACAATATTGCGGATGCTGGGCCATCAACAAGCAAAGTTTTACCCTTATCTATGGATACTTTCATATTCCTTACCCTCTAACGAATTTATCACCATCTCTTTTAGCAATTCGAATAGCTGAGGCGATATCCCTTAAACCCCTCCTATGCTTAAACTCCCTAAGGTTGCTACTCGTTCCGGCTTCATGCACGCTTTCTAATATCACATCTTTAGGCAGAATTTTATCTAAAGCTTGGAGAAGCTGCTCTTTATATCTCGGTATGCCATCGCCTACCTTAACGATGATTGACGAAGCATTAATATTCTTAAACTTTTTGACAACCTCATCTACCTTGCGGAGGGTTTCCTCAATGCTAAAGCAATTTTCAGCGCCTATAATTCTACCGTCAGCCAATATCGCCAAACCTGAGATTTCACCAGGATCAATGCCTATGACAACTTTTTCATACGAGCTTTTACCTTCAGCGTACTGCAAGGCCTGGCTGACTAGGATCAACGGATCATTAGCTTCTTCAAGAGCTAAAACCCTTTCATGATTTATGAGCGGCTTCTCTTTCTTAGTAGTTATCACTACTCTCACTTCCATGGGGATAGGGTCAAAGGGGGTTAAGCTTATGAAAGGAACATTATATCTCCTCAACTCGTTAACTATTAAGTAGTACGCCTTTCCAGACACTGTAGCAACAGCTATCTTAGCCTTCATCACTTTCATAAAGAGTAGTCCCAACAAACAATTATTATTTTTGTTGCCTACTACATAGGAAGGATTAGTTATGTTGCAGAAAATTCCTACAGGCTGTGAGGTCCTTGATGAGATCTTAGAAGGGGGCTTCAGCATCGGTGAGATTAGTCTGATTTATGGAGAAGAAGACACTGCAAAGACGACACTTGCAATGCAATGTGCTATAAATTGCGCAAGATTGGGTTACAAAACTCTATTTATAGACTGTGATGGAACTTTTTCCATTGAAAGATTAGCACAGTTAGCCTTGGATCTCGAAAAAATAGCTGAGCTCATAATTTTATCGAAACCTGAAGATTTCAGCGAACAGACCATGATAATAGATAGACTGCCAGATTATCTGACTAAGAATTTTGGACTTGTAATTATTGACACGCTTACATCTCTCTATCGTGCTAAAGTAGCTGAAAAGCCAGAAAGAGTATTTGAGCTAAATCGGGAGCTAAATAGGCAGATGGCATGGCTTGCACAGACAGCTAAAACTCATAAAGTTGCGATGATAGTGGTTAGTCAAGTTAGGAGCGTAGTGGATGAAAGTTTTAATGGTGTAATGCCTGTAGCTGATAGGGTGTTGAAATTCTGGGCGGATACCATAATTGCAATGAAAACCACAGGAAACCCGAGGGTTATAAAGGCTCAGGTTGAGAGAAAAAATAGAAAGGAAACAAGCGAGTTTTGTTACTTAAGGATAGAAGAGGCAGGACTGTGCCCATTCAAAACAGGGTGATTCATCATTGGGAAATCACGTCATGATCTTAGGCGAGGCAATAAAGTTTATCTTTCCAGCATATTGCGCAAACGCTGCACCTGTATTATTTGGCGGAGGAACGCCAATAGATATGGATAGAAAATTTTTAGATGGAAAGCCCATATTTGGAAAAAATAAAACTTTTAAAGGATTTATCTCCGGGCTCCTCGTTGGTACATTTGCTGGCTTTCTTGAAAGTATAATTTTTCCAGGATACCAAATGAGCCTTGGATTTTTTATATCTCTGGGCGCTTTACTAGGGGATTTGGCAGGGGCTTTCCTTAAAAGAAGAATCGGAATGGCTCCAGGGGAAATGCTACCAATAATTGATCAAATAGACTTCATAATGGGAGCAATTATTCTAGCCTTTCCATTCTTTGAATTGACTTTAGAGTTAGTTGCAGTTATTTTTGTAATTACAATACCGCTACATGTTTTAACTAACTTTGTAGCTTACAGATTGGGGTTAAAAAGCAAACCATGGTGATGTGATATACAATAAGGGTGTTACACTCCTTTCCAATAATGCAGAATAGCCTCTAGGGAGACATAAGTTAGGATTACAAGAGAAACGCCTACTATAAACATCATATAGGCTTGTCTGGGTTTATATGCGTACTTAGTGCTTTGATACATCAAGATGGCTCCTATTGCACCAAAGGCATATAGCGTCGTGGCGATTATGCTGTCTGAGATAAATTGCTCAGAAAGTTGTGGATATATAAATAGGAACCTACCTCCATAATACACCGCTGGATATGGCTTAACAATTATGTTATATAACCCACCGCCAAAAAGGAAAACCGCAATCGCCAAGATAATAATGTTCACAATTAATGGGGAAGGTTTAAAGGCTAAAATTTTCTGATGTAATCTAAACAGAGAATGGGAAATCGATGACGTATTCCTTTCTTCTCTATGTGCCATTTACACTCTCTCCATCCTTAAGTAATTTTTCCGCAACCTCTTTAGCCCAATTGCCTGTTAAAGGATTTTTGATTATCTCACTTAAATAGTCTTTCCATGAAATATCTACAGCTTCCTTCCAAACTTCATACTTCTCAAGGATGTTAATATATGCCTCAATATGTAAATCACAATAGCCCTTATCCACAGCTACCCTATCGCAGATTTTACACCTCAATATTATCTCTCCTTGATGGACACTTAG
>JAGTRA010000004.1:0-9587 GCA_018396935.1 Candidatus Bathyarchaeota archaeon | reverse complement strand
AAACACAAACTCCATGAACGTCTACCTCTAAATTTGATGAGGATTAGTGGCCATCCGCAAGCACTACAACTTTTACCAGATGCAGATATCACGCCCTTCTGCGGTATAGGGAAAGAGGTATTACAACTCCCATTAAAAAAGTTGGAGCAGCCTAAGAAACGCTTACCAGTTTTCTTTGAAAATAGGATCAACAAGTTTCCATCACTGCATATTGGACAGCGCCCGACTACCTGCTCCCTAAGCCTAGATTTCTTTATCGCTTTGCTTAATTTCTCGCCGATAAGACTTTCATTACTCTTTAGTTTACTAATCACCGGCTTGAGGGCATCAATAGCTTCTGATAGGACATTTTCTCCATTTTCGAGATTTTCCCGTATTTTCTCCATCTTTTCTTCGAGATTTTTAGTTAAATCAACGGAAACTATTTCCGGGCAGAATCTACTTAGGATATCTAAAACCTCAAAGCCTAGATCAGTCACGATTATCCTCTCCTCGCGGATGTACTTCCTATTATAAAGCGTTTGAATAATGTCAGCTCTAGTAGCTTTAGTGCCTATTCCAGCTTTTTCCATCTCCTTAAGCAGGCTTCCGGGGTTATATCTCGGAGGGGGAGTAGTAAATTTCTCAAGTAGTATTACTCGTTTAACTTTAATGATTTGACCCTTTCTAACCTCTGGAAGGATAAACTCGCCAGTGCGGACACATGGCTCATAAAAACGTAGCCAACCCTCTCTTAAGATTTGCCAGCCCTTTAGGTAGAAGTTGTAGGTATTTACGCCTAATCGAATCTTTACAGTCTGCTTCACCGCTGGTTCTCCAAAAACAGCCATAAACCTTCTAATGATTAGATCCCATATCCTCCTCTCATGTTCATTTAGCGCCCGTTCTGGAATGACGCCTGTTGGATGTATAGCTGGGTGGGCTGAATCCTCCTTAATTCCTTCATTTGGGATAAGCTCAGCTTTTGAGAGAAGCTCCTTAATTAATTCAGCATACTCGGATAGACTACTAAACCTCTTCAATATTTCCTCATAATTTAGTGATTTAGGAAGTTTTTGGCTACTTGTTCTAGGGTAGGATATTAATGCATCAAGGTAGAGGCGTTGAGCGATATCTAGGGTGCGTTTAGGGGTATATCCAAAGAGGCTATACGCCTCACTTTGAAGCAAACCGAGATCAAAAGGTACGGGAGGCGGCTGAGTGAACCGTTTAAAATTTATTTCTTCAACTTCGCCTTTTTCATCTCGACACCCACTAACGATAAGCTCAGCTTCCCTCTTAACTTTAATGGCAGGCTTTTCATATTCAGCCTCAAATATTTTATTATTAACTTCAACTTCAGCCTTTACTTGCCAGTATGGGGTGGGTACAAAGCTTTGAATAGCCTTCTCTCTATTTACAATAAAGCTTAGAGTTGGTCCCTGAACTCTTCCCGTACTTATAGTCACATACCTTCCACTCCAGTTTTTTGCTGCTAAAGTTAACGCCCGAGACAAGTTTATACCATAAAGCCAGTCAATCTCGTGGCGGGTTTTACCAGCCTCTATTAGACCGAAATCCAATGTTGGCAGTAGCTTGGCGTATGATTCTTCCAGCTCACTTTTTGTTAGAGTAGAGTATTTCATCCTTTTTGCTATTCTTTCTTTATCTCCGCATGCAAACTTAAGAATACAATAACCAATAAGACTACCTTCAACATCGTAATCACAAGCATCTATAAAAGTATCAGCTTCCACAGCTAGCATTGATATTGTTTCTATCCAGTTTCGAATTTGCTTAGCGTTCCTTTCAACAATATGACGAGGAACCCACTTAAAGGCATAAACAGGGTAGTGATCTCTTCCATCACGATCCCCAGTCACTGTATAAAGGTGTCCCAAAGCCGGGACTATTAGTAGGGTTCTCTCGCGTTCTGCGATATAATACGGAACCCCATTTTTCTCCATTCTTTTTGCTTTACCATTTTTATCTAAAGCTGCAGCAATTCGCTGAGCAGCATCAGGCTTCTCAGTCACTATAAGTGCATATCCACCCATGGAGTAAGCCACAGTGAGGGAATCTATGAACTAAGCCATCCATTAAAGATTTTCCGTTGAGATTAAAAGGCATAAGGATAAAGAAATATGCTACATCGTTATATAAGTAGAGAATTGGAGTGTGAAGTGTGATAAATGCCGCAACGAGTTTTCTGCCATGAATGCGGTCACCTGTTATATGAGGGGGAGGAACTTAAGCCTCCTGACGAAATATTACAACAATATAATGGTAAATGTCCAAAGTGCAGTAGAAAGCTTTCATATATTCCAATAAAGGTTGATATTGAGCCTGCGAACAGAAGGTGATAATAAACGAAAAGCATAGCTTTAGCCCTAATAAGAAACCGTAAGGGAAATAAGGAATTCTAGATAATTCACTAGAAAGAGTTGAGTTCAATGTCCATGAAAAATAGGATTGCCAACGGCTTAAAGATGTTAGTTAAGGTTAGACCCAAAATAAACCATGCATCGCTTATAAAAATTTCAACCTTGGTAATAATTCTGTTTATAGCATTTTCAATTCGCTTATTTCCTTTAAAATGGGAAATAGATCCATCAACTGGAAAAACAAGCCTCCTGTTATCGGAGTTTGACCCATACTTTCAATATAGATTTACAGAGTACATAGTAAAGAATGGCTTCATATCATGGGCTTGGCCAAATCAATGGGTAGACTATCAGCGGTGGTATCCATACGGCATAAACGTCGCAAAAGCCGCATTCCCCGGATTACCCTTAACAGCTGCATTCCTATATCAAGTAATTTCGATCTTAGGCGTTAATATAGACCTAATGAGCTTTTGCGCAATATTTCCAGCCATTATGGGGATGCTTGCATCTCTTGCAATTTATTTCCTTGGCAAGGATCTTGGCGGAGAACCCGTCGGACTTTTAGCCGCATTATTTTTAGCGTTACATCCATCCTACGTGCAAAGAACATCTCTCGGATTCTTTGATGATGAAACCGTTGGAATATTATCCATGATAGTCTTCGCATTTCTATTTCTGAGGGCTATAGACGATTATAGAGATATGGGATCAAGCATTAAATACTCCCTAGCTGCAGGAGCAACTTTAGGGTATTTCTGTGCCAGTTGGGGGGCAGCATACTACCCAATAGGGCTCGTAACAATTTTCACACTCGCATTAATAATTATGAACAGATACACCCGGAGACTACTACTTGTGTACAGCATAACTTTTGGTTTAGGGCTTTTCATAGCGATAAACATACCTAAGCTCTCAACAGGCTACTTATTAACTAGCGCAATACTTCCAACTACAGGAGTATTTGGGCTTTTATGCCTAGCTGAAGTTGTTAAAAACGTACCTACGAAAAGGGATAAGGCAATCACCGTTATCGTTTTCGCTACATTGTTGATTGGCGGATTTTTGACACTTTGGCAGCTAGGATATGTAAGGGACATAGCGGGGAAATTTGTCTCTGTGATAAATCCATTCACTCGAGAAGCCTCACCGCTAATAGAGTCCGTAGCAGAGCACAGGATATCAGCTTGGGGCTCAATATACTACGAACTCGGGATAACGATAATATTCTTTATGCTTGGACTATTCTTCGCTATGAGAACCTTTACTAATAGGAGTTTATTCCTTATACTTTTTGGCTTAACTTCTCTCTACTTCGCTTGCTCAATGGTTAGGCTTCTCGTGCTTTTAGCACCAGCATTCAGCCTACTAGCAGCTACAGGAGTAAACGGTCTAATAAAGCCATTTGTCACGATTTTGAAGAACCCGCCAAAAATCAGTGTTAAGAAGAAGTTTGAACTGAAGCACGTGGGGAGGGAATTCAGCGGAATAGCAGTCTTCCTGCTATTTATTATATTAATGACTAATGTAGCCTTTCCATCGCCAAAAATTTACATGCAAATCATTGCTCCTACGACAATATCTGGAGGAAGCCTTTCAATAGTGCCGGAGGAGCCTGTACAAGAATGGATAAACATGCTAAAGTGGATGAGGAGCAACCTTAACGCGACCACGGTGGTTTGTAGCTGGTGGGACTATGGATATTGGCTAACAATACTTGGAAATGTAACATCTCTAGCTGACAACGCTACAATAAACTCGACGCAAATAGAGAACATAGGTTTTATCTTCATGGCAAATGAAACACAAGCTTTAAACATGCTTAGGTTATATGACGCAAAGTACATCCTAGTTTACATCACCATTGACTCTAATGGAAATTGGGCTAACGTCGGCGGTGATGAAGGTAAATGGATGTGGATGGCAAGCATTTCTGGAAAAGCTAGAAGCCGTCTCATTGAAAGCGGCTTTATACCAGCTGAGGAAATGTGGACAGAAAATCTTGATGAAGTAAGGGCAATCTTTGGAAACTACACGCTTGGAAAATACTGGATAGATGCTAACAAGAATGGGCGGTTAGACAGCGGTGATAATATTGTAGATGCTCCTAGAGGACAGAACTCGACGATTTATAAACTCATGATGTATGCCACAGAACGATGGAAACAAGTGCATCAAGGAATCACACCCACAACCAAACTAATGTACTTCAAAGAAGCATACATTGCAGGTCTCGAGAATGATGGAAGCAAGTATAAAGGCGCAATTCCATTAGTAGCTCTATACGAAATTAATTACCCAACAGGATAAAAGAAGGCTAAGATCTTGTTCCCAAAAGCCATAGATTACCACAAACCTGGTAAGCCAATGGTTCCAACAGGACTAGGCGTAATCTACGTTATCATAAGCGCACTTTATCTCTTTACCCTTCACTTACTTTACGAGGGGCCTGTTGAAGGCGGTGTTTTTAAAGCATTAACCCTAGCCGTTTGCATACTGTTTGGAGGCTTTATGGGGTTATTGGATGATTGGATGGATTTGCGTTGGCGTTACAAAGCTTTCCTTCCATTAATAGCAGCATTACCACTTATCGCGTTGACTTTTAAGCTTTCATATATAAGGACGTCTATACTGATTCCGCTAATTGGCATTATAGATTTTGGTGTATACTATTACTTCGTCATCATTCCACTAATTGTGACCATAACTACTAACACCATCAACCAACTTGGCGGGTTAAATGGTTTGGAAACAGTATGTCCAGCTATAGTTTTAATAGGTTTAATGACATGCTCAGGCAGTAACGCTCTTCTCCTGTTAGTGCCATTAATAGTCTGGATTATTCTAGCAATCTATAATTTTAGTGGTAAAATATTCGTAGGAAATACAGGTTCCTTCGCCATCGGCATGACATTGGCAGCTTTTGCCATTATAACCGACCTGAAATGGAGCTTAATGATATCTATCACTCCATTCATCTTCAACTCCTCAATTATTTTATTAAATTATTTCATCTTCAGAACTAAAGCAAATGTCTCCTTTAATGGTAATAGGCTTATTTCAGACCATAGAAGAAGTCTCATAACAATAATTACATATAAGAGACCTATGACTGAAAAGCAAGTAGTCATTACAATAGCAGTTTTAGTTGCGATCTCAACTATGGCAGCAACTTTAATACACTTGCTCATCATCCACTAACGTGTGTAGTACTCAGCTACACACAAAAGTCAAAAACATTACAAGATAAGCCTTAATCATGAAACAGAAATTATTAGGACGCTAAAATCCACGTGGGGAATTAGCTATTTGCCCAGCGCTATATATTCCTAATGTCTCAGTTGAAGTAGACATAAAAAGTATTGTAGGAGTTAAACTTAATGCTAAAGGAGGAGCTGGAGCCCTAAGCTTTGATGTAAAAGTTAAATTGGAAGAAAAAGAGCGAAGAAGTCAAATGATTGTCATAGATTTTGGATTACTATTAACCACTAAGCCAGGATTTGTGAGATTTGAAATAGAGGGGACAGCGACTTTAAAGGGGAAAGAAGATGAGATGGATAAAATGTTAGAGCCAGACCCAAACACAAAGGCTCCTCTAATACTTAATAAGATTTATCAACGGGCATTTATAGCCATGTATACTTTATCAGCAATTTTAGGGGCACCCCCACCTCCACATGAACTAATTCCCACTATAACAAAGGAAAACGCTCAAGAAGCAACAACCGAGGAAACAAGAAGTATTGAGGGGACAAAGCTTACAAGTAGCAGCTGACGAATGATAGTAGCGAGGCTCTTCTTAGATAGGAAATCCTTATAACTCTCGCCTACACTTCAATTTCCTCTCAATTGGCGGGTGAGTGGGGCCTCCCACCCGTTCCGCCATATAAACCCCGGAGTTGGGAGGTGAAAACAAAAAATGAGAATAAGCAGTAGAGATCTGGCTATGACAACAATTTTTGCTGCCCTTTATGCTATTGGGGTTATAGTTCTTGCGCCAATAAGCTTCGGAATCTACCAAGTTAGAGTTGCCGATGCATTACTGCCTCTAGCTATAATTCTAGGAGTGCCTGTCGCACTCGGCACAAGCCTAGGATGTGTTATCGCAAATATCTATGGAGGACTCGGACTAATTGACATCATCGGCGGAGCAATCGCAAACTTTTTAGCATGTTTACTAGCTGCTTATATAGGTGGTGAAAGCTTTACTAAGAGGATAGTTGGATGTCTAGTTGAAACACTTACGATCACGGTCATCGTTGGGGGATATTTATCAGTAATCTTCAATGTTCCCGTCGAAACGGGGGTGTCCTGGTAGGCTCAATTATTTCAATAAATATTCTCGGCTTCACTATTCTAGAGGTTTTACTTCGGGGCAATATTGTTAGAAAGTAGATGCAGAAAAGTTACTTCCCTACATGAACCTCTCCAATTTTGTCAGACCTATTACTTCGTCAAAGTCTAGACCTAAGGCATCTAGAACTTGATCAAAGGTAGAATGGAGATAAGCTATATACTTGTCAACGTCTATTTCATGATCTGAGGCCAATTCCACAGGCTTTACGTGAGGTTCATTCATAACTTTTACAAAGCTTATCAAGTCTCCTGCTTTAAGCTCTAAACCTCTTTCTTTAAGCATTCTTGCAGCCTTTACATGCTGGGGAGTTGTCTTCGTATAATGTTCAGGGGCTTCTCCAAGCACAACATTAAAAGCTAATTCATGCAGACTTCCCCATTCACGCCTCTTTAAGCGCATGTAACACTCACGAACCATGTTGATGATATCCCTCTTAGCCTCCTCAAATTCTGCTGGATTCTTAACTCTAGCTAGACGATCCTTTAACTTGTCAAATGCCTTTTTTATGAAGAGAGGCATGTGACGCTTTTTGCCAGTTAACCCCTTAACATCAACACTTCCATCCGCAAGGACTCCCAAATAATTTTTCTTTCTTGAACTGAAAACCACATAGCGGTAAACTTTGTCCAAATCAATATTCATTTTAAGATTAAACTCAGCCCATTTCTCTAGCTCTTCTATTTGCTCCTTGGAGGGGTTCTTTAAGAAAACACTATCAGTATCACCGTATAGAACTTTTATCCCAAGCTCTTCAGCCTTATTGATTATCTGGGTTATGGAGTGGCGCCCTATAGCAGCTGTAGCCTCAGCTACAGGCGGACAGTATAGGTCAAAGGATTCAGATCCGAAGACTCCGTAGCTTGCATTTAGAATCACCTTCAAAGCACCTTGTATTATCTCATACCAATTTCTCATGTCGGGCGATAAGGTTTTATCCTTAGACCTAGGTTTATACCACTGTACTCTAAGATCCCTCAAAGCCCCTATCAAAAGACTTTCAAGTGCACGTTTCTTCTTGCAAACCCAATGCGGAGTGTCAGGTATAAGGTTTGAACGGCACTCAAAGTGGGGACATAAAACAGTTTGATAACCTAAATTCCATATTTTTATTATTGATGGGTATAGGCTTGGAAAGTCCATCACAAAAACGTTAAAGTGAACCCCTGGAACAGGATCTACAACTATTGCACCTTTATACTTTTTACCTTTGATTATAGCCTTTGTAGCGGTTTTCCCCTTTAAGGCTAAAATATCCTCAGAGTTAGGTATCAACATTTTCCGCCTTCGATGCTCGCGGTGCATAAAGTTTCTAATCCAACGTGAAACACCTTGACGGCTTACATCCTCCATTGGCATGCTACTTATCCTAGAAAGAACTAAGATAAGTTTGAGAACAAGCTCATCATTAAAGCTAACAAGTTTGTAGGTTATTTCAACATCCCTGAAGCAGTATTTTGCAAGCTCTCTATAAGTTAACTCGCTTATGGCTTTTTCCAAAGCTATTTTTTCAAGCTCCACCAAAGCTTTACCAACATCACTCAAAGTGACATCACGGTATTTACCGCCAAAAGCATAAACCTGGATGGAGCGATTAAAGAAGAACTTGTAAAGGTCGATATGGACACCATACTTTAGCAAACATACACGCTTACCAACTTCAATAGGGATTTCATCTTTTTGAAAACCAAGCTTCCTAGCTCTATGAGCCAGATAACGGAAGTCAAAGTCATCACCGTTGAAAGTCACGACAAAGGGGTAACGCCATAGAAAATCAAAGGTCTCTTTAATGAGCTCATTTTCTGAATCAAAGTATTTTATCTCAACACCTTCTGGAAGTTTCTCTGAACCCTCCTCGACGTTTTCGCGCCTTAGCAAAAATACCTGTTTAACTCCATCAGAGGAATAAAAAGCCACACAAATAATGGGGTAAGCTGCTTCCCTGGGATCGGGCATTCTTGTGGCTACTGGCGAGTAGACTTCGATATCCATGGCGATGTATCGGAATTTTGGGGCTGGATATTCAAGCAGCCTAGCCCATTGCTCGATATAGCTTAGCTCTTCCGGCGGTGCATTCTCAAACTTTTTAAGAATCAACTGTACTGTTTCCTCAGCCTCTTTAACGTGCTTCAGCACTAAGTTGCCATCCTTTACCTCATAGATCATTCCAGGATAGAGCCCGAGGTCATAAATATAAGATTGGTAGTATTTTATTCTAGATTCCCAGACTTTGATGTTATTTGGATCAATTGGAACCTCGAAAACTTTAGGAGAATCCTCAGGTATAATGTCTCTGATGCAACCTTTAGGCTTTCCACCAATTGCAAGAGGGTCCTTAGCTACGATTTTAGTTACGGTTACATATTTATCTGTTAATGGATCAAATTTTTCCTCAATTTCGAAATGATCAAAACCCGGGTGATTCATTAAACGATCTATTTTCTCCAATTCATATGGCGATAAGTTAGTGTAGCAATATGGCTTATGCCCAGTGTTATCATACCAGAAGTATATTTTCCCAGATTTAGGCTCATAGAGCTTTATAAGCGCCTTACCCACTTTTCCATCATAAGCGGCTGAGACGAAATAGGATGGAGGTAAATTCGCTGGGGCTATTGGAGGAAAATCTTTTAAATCTGCTTTTTCAAAATTTGGAACCTGCACTACTTTCTCATTGCTTCCCGTGCATTTTGCTGTATCAAAGAAGGCATCTAATTTCTTTTGAGGCATGCTGACCTACAATTTTAATAGCCAGCCGCTTAGACTAAAATCTTACTAAAGTGGTGTTGATCATAGTTGCTTGAAGAATCATGGATGCTAGCGATAGAAACTTTAAGCTGGATGGAAAAGGAGAAAATAAATGAGCAGTT
>JAGTRA010000038.1:4942-8512 GCA_018396935.1 Candidatus Bathyarchaeota archaeon | reverse complement strand
TTGAAAATGCTGCAGCTAATGCTTCAGGAATAGAAGCTGCCATTAAGATATTGAAGAAGAAGGGAAAAATAAAACATGAGCATGTGGACGTTATAGCTATTGCTGGAGATGGGGGAACCTATGATATAGGGTTCCAAGCCCTTTCAGGCGCTGTGGAAAGAGGCCATGACTTCCTGTTCGTGCTATACGACAACGAGGCTTACATGAATACGGGGATTCAACGTAGCGGAGGCACTCCTTTGGGAGCTGCTACAACTACATCGCCAGCGGGATCTGTTTTGCCAGGGAAGCTTGAACATAAAAAGCCCATAGCTGACATTATGGTCGCCCATGAAATACCTTATGTGGCCACGGCGTCGGTATATTACTGGCGGGATCTAATAGCAAAAGTACGGAGGGGTCTTGAGGCGGATGGACCGGCATTTCTACATGTATTCACTCCATGTCCTAGAGGGTGGAGGAGTGACCCATCTAAGTCAATAGAACTCTCAAGATTAGCTGTTGAGACATGTGTTTTCCCGCTATGGGAAGCTGTTAACGGCGAATATCAGCTTTCGCCACCAAGTAAAGCCATAGCCCTAGCACCGCAAAAGAAAAAACCTGTTAGGGAGTATCTCCAGCTTCAGGGGCGCTTCAGACACTTATTTACGCCGAAATTTGAAAAAATCATAGACGAAATCCAGCGAATAACAGATTTACGATGGCAAAAACTTCTAAAGAAGTGTGGATTGACTTAGCATCCTAAAAACCTATATTTAATCCCGCGCTCACAATATCGGCGAGACGCTTCTTAGGAATTTTTCAATCTCCTTTTCCGAATTATCTGCCTTTATGAATATTGGGACATTCTCTATCCCAGTGGCTATATAGCTGGAAAGAAGCCATTCGCCTGGAGCGAATTCGAGAGTTTTTTCGAGGATACCCTTATCTATCATGAATGTATCGCTGATAAGTGTTCGATCATATGGCCGCGGCAATGTCCCAACAAAGTAGGTATGAAGTTGCTGAAGGGCGTTTGTATTTAAGTATGCGATTCTCTGCGTTGCTATACATACGCCTATCCCATACTTACGCCCTTGCCTCAGGAGGGTCTCAACCTGCTTACTACACTTTTTATCTATTCCTGCTGCGCTTGAAAGCTCTGGAATAAACTCCTGGGCTTCATCAAAAACGAGCAATATGTAAGGCTTAACTTGAAACCTTCTTTTCCTACGAATTAGAAGGTCTTGGGTTAAAGATATCACGAGCTCCTTTATCGTTGTAGGGTCTGATATGGATATACAAATAAGCCTTGTTTCATCTTCTAGGAGCTCCCTTATTTTTTCAGTTGTAAGCCCGCCGGCCTCTCTTTTTTCATCTTCCTGCCGTCTTCTTATAAGGTCGAGGATTGCAAGCCTTGTAGTTGCCCAACCGTATAGTCCGCTTTTTTCGTGAACCTTAAATTCCTCTATGGTTTGAACAGCTACATCGCTAATGTAACTTATGAACTCCTCGCATACCTCTTGATTTTCACTAAGCCTATGTTCCTCAATGTATTCTAGGGCTGCGTCATAAATTTTATCTATAGCGTTTAGGTAGTGAGGTTTTTCAACACAGTTTTTTCGTTGTTCAATTAATTCCTCCAAAAACTCAGCGTATGTGGGGATTTTCCGCTTCGGTCTTGTGTAGAAGGCGACTTTATTTTGATCCATGATTTTCTTTAATCCATACTTTATTCGCTCATCAGATTCATATTCCCTTGGCTTGACAACAGAGTTAAAGAATTGATCCAATGATTCTATCCTATTCTCTAGGATAACCTTGGCCGGTATTTTTTCGTCGGCCAGTAGGTCAATAAGTAGGAATACATACTCACAGCTTATATCAAAAACTACAACTTTGACATCCCTTGTGTGAAGAAGTATTTTTCGAAGAATGTTAGACATAAGATTGCTTTTTCCCCCACCCGTGAAGGCGAATACTCCAAAGTGATAGCGTACAAGCTTTTCAAAGTCCACGTAGATGGGGATGATTGTATTGCTGGCTTGGAACATCTTTATTATGCCTATTCTTGGATCAAGTCTAGCGTCCTCCACAGTTTTTGATGGATCTATGCCCATCTTTTCGACGATGTTACGATTATACATCCGATTTATCATTTCACTATTTAGAATATATACTGGGCTACCTACCACAGGGTAGGAGAAACCTTTAATAAACCTGAAGTCATCGTCCTTGGTTATAACTAAGTCATAATTTATGGGTATAGCATCAATTTGAATCATCATCGTAGCCTTATCATCTGTAAGCCAATCCGATTCAGACTGTTCTATAATCTCAAATTGCATTGGATAATATCCATGATCTGAGAGCCCTTTGAGACCATAGTGTTCAGGCCAAACACGGCTAATCTCCATGAGGGTATATCTCTCTTCACCAAATACTGCTTGCTTAAAGTTTCTAGCCGCTAAAAGCATGCCCTCCTCAAGGAGCCCCATTAAATCCTTTTGATACTCCACCTTTATGCGGCAGTTATACCTAGCGCCAGTACCCACAACTTTAGATTCTTCACCGCTTGCGAAGAACCTTGGCGTAACCGCAGCTAATCTAGCTCTAAAGCGCCCGTCAAAGTCAGTGAAGCATTTAGAATTAAATTGGCTCTCTTCTCGCCGCTTCAAATATAGCTCGCCTCTCTCTAAAAGTGCTCATGTAGAATACAAACTTTCTCAATTTATGGTTATTGAGGAGCCACTCAGCTGTTGTATCAACTACACGCTTAAACTGCGCATAATTCCACTTAGCAATCTTATCTGCTATGAAGAGGGGTGTATTATGACCGAACCCCTCAGGTATATTAGAAGGAGCCATAGCTATCAATATGCTCATTACGAGATCCTGTAGCCTATTAGGAACATCCTTGTTTATATATAGAATAACCTCAACAGGCTCTTTTGTGCCGTCGCTTAACTCATTCCAAAACTCCACAATATTCTCAGGTTTATAGTCAAACTCGGGGTAAACTAACCTGTCAATAAGTAGGACATTACTCCTCAACAACGGGTCTGATTTTGCTTGACTTAGTTGAACATAGGTTTTAAGGAATACGCGCTCTAAACCTATTTTGTTCTTAATAGCTCCTGAAACGTATCCTTTTCTACCTTCTTTATCGGGTACCATCGTCCTAAAGGCTGAGTCGTATTCTATAAGACACCATGGAGGTTTAATCTTTTCAGGGTTTAATATGCTAGCTGACTGAAGTATCATTCGATCTGTATTTGGAAGCTTATCCAAGTCTTCTTGAGATATGGATGCGTTTAGGAGATCGCTGTTATGCATTATTGGGATTAATTGCCGCTTAAAGTCCCTGGCTGCTGTATCTTTAGTGATGCCGATCAAGAGTATATGCCTTTTCCAACATTCTTCCATGAGCATATGTAACGTGAAAAGTGTTAGGAAAGCGAGGTCTAGGGTTGTAAGCCATTGTTCCTCTCCATTCTTAAATATTTTAAGGGGATTTGTGGTTTCAATTTTTTCTGAAAAGAATAGCCTTTCGCCGATATTCTCTACAAGCTTTCTAATACGCTCCCATGT